>MDJN01000122.1 GCA_001995005.1 Candidatus Parepulonipiscium sp. PG-Nun2H_MBin03
GGAGGCGTGGTGGTACAAGAAACAAGACGCTATGACCAATCAAATGGGAAAACATTTTCTATGAGAACTAAAGAAGATTCAAACGATTATCGTTATTTTCCGGACCCAGACCTTATGCCTATTGTAACGTCTGCGGAGAAATTGGCTGACATAAAAAAGACAATACCTATGTTGCCAGACGAGAGAAAACAAATTTATATGAAAAATTATGAGCTTAGTTCATATGATGCGGAGCTATTGACCAATGAAATGGTAATAGCCGATTATTTTGAGGAAGCTGCTAAACATGCAGATAATAAAAAGATATTAGCCAATTTAATAATTACCGAAATGCTAAAATTGGTAGAAGATGGAGATACTCCAAAAATTTCTGCTACGAATATAGCAAATATAGCAAATATGGTTACATCAGAAACTATAAATAGCAGTGTGGCAAAAAAGTTAATAAAAGATATTTGGGGCAAGGACGTAGATGTTGTAGAATATGTGGTACAAAATAAATTAGAGCAAATTAATGATATGAAATTACTAAAAACTCTAGTTTTAGAAGCGATTGAGAGTGACCCATCTTCGGTTAGTGCTTATAAAAATGGTAAGACCGTGGCAATAAAAACATTTATAGGAAAAATTATGGGAAAAACTGCTGGGCGTGCTAACCCTATTATAGTTACAAAGCTATTAGAAGAAGAATTACACAAATAATTTGCACTTCTATGTCAGCAAGGGGTGTTGATGTGAATATAAAAGATATTAGATATTTTCAGATGGTAGCTGAATATAAAAACTTTACAAAAGCTGCTGAAAAATTGCACATAACTCAATCAGGATTATCAAAAGCTATTAAAAGTCTTGAAAATGAGATAGGAATAACTTTAATAGACAGAAGTGTAAAAAAATTTACTCTAACAGAAAAAGGCAAGGCATTTCAAAGCTACTCTAACGAAACTTTGATAAAAATAGATTCAGAACTGGCAAAATTAGAAAACAATCTACAGAAGAACAATAATTTAATTACGATAGGATTACCTCCTGTGATAGGCTCGGTATATTTTGCAAAGTTTATTGCAAACTTTAGTAAAATATACCCATATGCAAGCTTTAGTATGTTTGAAGATGGTTCAAATATTGTCAAACAAGATATGGAAAATGGCAAATATGATATAGGTGTAATCATCTCGCCAGTAAGATCGGATAAATTAGTTGTAGAGCATATAATTTACGGAGAAATGGTACTAGTTGTGCATAAATCTCATAGATTGGTTAATAATAAATATGTCAATATTAGAGAGTTGGAGAGAGAAAAATTTATAACCTTTAAAGAAGATTTTATGGTGTATAACAAGACTGTAAATGCATGCCAAAAAAATGGATTTACTCCTGATATTATTTTTAAAACAGCTCAGTGGGATTTTATAATTGAAATGGTTAGGCAAAACCATGGCATAACTATTATGCCAAAGACAATTTTAGAAAGATATCCTACTGAAGGGGTAGTTTATATTGGAGTTAAAAACCCTGTTATGAAGTGGAATATTGCAATTATTACAAAAAAGAACAAAGTTATTCCGGAAATTGCTAAAAATTTTTTAGAATTTATAATGGCGACTTCTAGAAAAAATTAGAGAAAATTTAACAATGTTTTTGAAAAACTTGGCAAATTTCTAAATGATTTAAATTTTTTAGTAGTAATATAAAATTGCTATAAATTTTTTAAATATTTTTATAAAAACAAGTTTTTGGATAATTTTGTTAAAATTGGTTAGTATGATAACGGTTTAACAGGAAATTTTTTAGTAATAATCTACAAATATCTGAAGTAGAATATTGCGGCATAACATAAGGTTATAAGTACCATAACTTTTACTCATTTTACAAAACTTAAAAAAGTATATATAATCAGTAGTGAAAAATATGACTAGTTAAAAAACGTAGGATAAGTTTAAATAATGTGCGATATTGTGAAAAGAATGTAAAAAAACATCAGTTTGTTGGCAAACATATAGTATTAGTTTTGGAATGTGTATACGAACTTTTAGATGATTAAACCTAGCCAGTATGCAAAAAAAACTAATACATAAAAATGTCTATAAACTAAAAAATATCTCTATTTAATGAAAGGGCTAAGATATGGAAAAGGTAATTGATATTATAACCGCAGGACGAGCAGGGATTGATTTAAACACTACAAAGTTAAATACTACATTTGAAAATGTAGATACGTTTGCTAAATCTATTGGAGGTTCGCCTGCAAATATTGTGCAAGGTACAGCTAAACTTGGATTAAAGAGCGGATTTATAGGCAAGGTATCAAATGACGGAATGGGCGAGTACATTATAAATAGTTTCAAAAAACAAGGAATAGATGTATCAGGGATTTGTATAGACAAAACAGGGGCAAAAAACTGTTTGGCTATAACTGAAATTGTAGAAGCTAGTTCTAGTGGTACGTATGAGTCGGCAAATGCGAGTGATTTTCATCATGGAACTTATTTGTACCGTGAAAAAACAGCAGATATGTTAATTTCACCTGAAGATATAAATGAAGATATAATTGCAAAAGCAAAAGCTATTTTATTTTCTGGAACAGCATTTTCAGCAAACCCTTCAAGAGATGCCATGTTTAAGGCGATGGAGTATGCGAAAAAGCATAATACTAAAATTGTAATTGATATTGATTATAGGCCGTTTGGATGGAAATCCCTAGAAGAAGCTTCTAATTTTTATCAAGAAATTTGTAAACAAGCCCAGATTATTATTGGTAATAGAGAAGAATTTGATGTAGTAGAGCATGTTACAATGCCAGACAATAAAGATAATGCAGTTTCCGCAAAAACTTTTCTTAAGATGGGTGCAGAGCTAGTAATAGTAAAGGACGGAAAAAATGGCTCAGATGCGTATTTGGATAATGGTGAAATTATTAGTTGTGGAGTTATAAATACTAATATTGTCAAAACTTTTGGCTCAGGTGATGCGTATGCAGCTGGATTTATGTATGGTTATTTAAACAATGAATCAATAGAGTACAGTATGCAATTAGGTTCAGCATGTGCGTCAATTGTGTTGACAAAAATTGATTGTGCACCAGCTATGCCAAGCTTAGATGAAGCAGATCAGCATAGATTAAATCATTTAGAGGAGCTAAAAAGATGATTTGGGAAACAGATTATGTAAAGATAGCCAGTGAAAAAGGAAAGATTGTACCTGGATTTAATATATTTGGATATGAAGATGCTGCAGCTATAATTAAAGCTGCGGAAATGGCAGATAGCCCAATACTGTTGATGATAAATAGAGATGCAAGACGAGATTTAAAACTAGAACATTGGGGAGCATTGTTTAACTCTATGGCTGCAGATGCTAAGGTACCAGTGGGAGTACACCTCGACCATTCTAGTAATCCAGAGTCTGTAAAGCGTGCTATAGATGCAGGTTTCTCATCTGTAATGTTTGATGGTTCAAAGATGCCACTAGCAGACAATATAAGAATTTCTAAGGAGTTGGCAACAAAAGCACACAAACAAGGAACTTATATAGAAGTGGAATTGGGTGCCGTACCATATGATGAT
>MDJN01000123.1 GCA_001995005.1 Candidatus Parepulonipiscium sp. PG-Nun2H_MBin03
TACGCTTTGCAACTCTCTATCATGTATGAATAATAAACTGGTCAGCACTGTACTGCACAATATTATTATTCCGCCCATTGTTGGCGTTCCTGCTTTGTTCAGGTGAGCACGTGGCCCATCTGAACGTACATTTTGCCCAAATTTAAGTCGGTGTAAAATAGGTATAATAAACGGGCTAATTACTATATTTAGCAAAAACGCAATAATAACTGCATAAACTACACTACTATTTATCATACTTTTATCCATAATATTTTCCCTTTCTAATGGTCTCTACTATCTGTTCAAAGTGCATTCCTCTAGATGCCTTTAATAGAACAGTATCCCCTACTTTAATATAGTTTTTATACTCTTGTAAAAATAATTCTTTAGTAGCAAAATGCATTTTTTTAATAGCACTGTTTTCTATAGCCTCGTTAATCTTTTCTGATAGACTTCCTATAGTATAAACACAGTCTATACCCGCATCTTGGATATATTTTCCTAAGTCATAGTGGATTTTTTCTGCAAATTCTCCTAGTTCAAACATGTCTCCTAAAATAGCAACTTTAGTAGTATTGTAGTTGGCAAGGACATTAATAGCGGCTATCATAGAATCGTAGCTTGCGTTGTACGTATCATCTATAATAGTAATATCTGTTTTACTAATTTGCATCCGCATCTTTTCTGACTTGTAGTTTTTAATGCCTTTTATTATATTTTCTTTAGATAAGCCTAATTTTTCACCTACTATAATGGCTACTAACGCATTTTTTACCATATGTTCCCCTGGAGATGGTATGTCAATATCAAAGCTATCCGTTGGTGTATGAACAGTTGCTAATACCGTTGCATCTTTTTGGGTAATATTGGTTGCATAATAGTCTAAGTTTGGGTCTAATCCAAATGTAATCCAGTTGTTATCACCTTTTGCATTAATGAGTAATGGCTCGTCTCCATTTATAATCATTGTCCCATTTGGTTTTAAGCCTTCTAAAATTTCTAGTTTTGCCTGCAAAATGCCCTTTCTCGAACCTAAATTTTCTATATGAGATGTACCTATATTAGTAATAATAGCAATATCTGGGGTAGCGACTTTAGTCAGTGTGCTAATCTCTCCAAAATGATTCATTCCCATTTCAATAACGCTTACTTGATCTGTCTCTTTTACTCTAAACAACGTCAGGGGTACACCTATGTCGTTATTAAAATTCCCTTGAGTTTTGTGTACAATCAAACTAGTTTCTAAGACAGATGAAACCATTTCTTTTGTAGTAGTTTTACCAACGCTTCCTGTAATAGCTACCACAGTTCGAGGATACTTTTGATTTACATATTTTGCAAGGTCTAGCAATGCACCTCTAGTATCTTCTACATAAATTGTTATTAGCCTATCATCTATTATTTCTTTCTTAGAAGTCAGTGTTGCAACTGCTCCTTTATCAAAAAGTGTATTTATATATTGATGTGCATCAAATTTCTCTCCTATAAGTGGTATAAATAATCCTCCACTTAAATCTGCTCGTGAATCTGTATAAATTCCATTTATTACATTATCACCATTTCCTATAGAATTTAAACATTTTCCGCCTGTAGCAAGTAAAATTTCATTTATCTGCATATCAAACCTCCTTATTAAGATATTCTGTTACTACTTCTGAGTCATCAAAGTGTATAATACCATGTTTTAAGTGTTGATAAGTTTCGTGTCCTTTACCAGCTACCAAAACAACATCTCCAGGTTTTGCCATACCTAGTGCTGTGTCTATAGCCTTTTTTCTATCTACTTGAATAGTATATGGAGTATCATATTTTTTTGAGCCTGCTTCAATTTGGTCAATTATAGATTGTGGTTCCTCGCTACGTGGATTATCAGATGTTATTATAACTTTATCTGAATATTGCGATGCAACCTCACCCATTATCGGCCTCTTTGTGTTGTCTCTGTCTCCGCCGCAACCAAATACTGTTATAATCTTACCTTTTACAAATTTAGTAATTGCTTCTAATACATTTTCCAGTCCATCTGGCGTATGAGCATAGTCTACTATTACGCTATAACCTTTTTTAGAATTAAAACTTTGTATTCGCCCTGGGACTCCTTGAATAAATTTCAGGCATTCTTTTATAAATTCCATTGGCACACCTAATTTATACGCCGCAATCAACGCACCCACAGTATTATACACTGTAAATTCACCAGGGATTGGTACAGATATATCTATACTTTTATCTGCATAACATAACGTATATTCAGTCGCATTAGCTGTAATTATAATGTCTTTTGCTCTAAAATCTGCATGATGTTTTATACCATACGTTATAGGAGTAGTTTTAGCTGCATTTAGCATAACTTCTGCATAATCACTATCAATATTAATTATGTTTATATCACACATTGCAAATAGTTTCGCCTTAGCATTAGCATAGTTTTCCATAGTATGGTGAAAGTCTAGATGGTCTTGAGTTAGATTTGTAAATATACCTACGTTAAAGTCACACATATCAACTCTATTTAAGTCTAATGCATGAGAAGATACTTCCATTATTGCAGTATCAACATCTTCTTCTGCCATACGCTTGAATAGATTTTGCAGATCTATCGCCTCTGGTGTTGTTCTAGCCGTTTCTAATATTTTGTCTCCAATACGATTTTGTATTGTACCTATTACGCCTACTTTTTTGCCATATGCCTCCAGTATTTGTGCTAGTATAAAAGTTGTGCTAGTTTTTCCATTTGTACCTGTCACACCAACTAAGCTAAGTTTTTTAGATGGGCAGTCGTAGAAGTTATTTGCAATAATTGCCATAACACTCCTTGTATCCGTAACTTTTATCACCGTCACATTAGAGTTTACACTAACTTCATCTGATACTACAACTACACGCACACCATTATCAATTGCTTGGTTAATGTATTTATGCCCATCACTTACGTATCCTTTTATAGCAATAAATAAACCTTGTTTGGTTTTTATCCGTGAATCGTATATTACGTCACCTATCTCTTTGTCTAAATCACCCTGTATTACATCATAACTTACCTCATTTAATAATTCTTTAAGTTTCATCAAAACCCTCCTAAACAATATATATTATTGCCATTATACCACAATATGCAGATTTTTAATCCACTAGCACCAGTTTTATCTAAATTCGGTAAGAATACTCAGCATCTCACGTCAATCTAATGCATGTTATTTGGGATTGAATTTTACAAAATCCGAGCTCAATAGAGACAAGGGACTGAGCCCCCTGTGGGGACGGTGCCCCCAATCCCCCGTATAAAAAGATATAGAAGAAAACTTCATTCAGTTGGGGTTCTAACCCCACCATCTATGCTAGTGTAAGTCTAATTTGATATTTGTGGTAAAATGTTGGGTTATGGTAAAAAAGAGTTCTTATTCGTTAGTATACTACAAAATACAATTTATGGCAAATAAACCTCTACCTATGTGTATAAAATCACCTTACTTGTTTTATTAATCACTTCCCCTTCTGCAGGGAATTGACTAAGCACGGTGTCTCCTTCGCCTTCAATCTCAATCAAAACACCTTCTGCATAAAATACTGTTTTCGCTTCTTGAAGAGTTAATCCAGTCACATTTGGAATGGTAAATGTTTGCGTTTCTAGCATTTCAAGTTCTGCTTCTGTATATTGTGGTTCTATGCCAAGGTAAGGCAATGCATTAGACATAACTTCTTTCATTACAGGGCCTGCAATTGCTCCTCCATAGTATACGCCTTGTGGCTCATCTATTAAAACTATACCTATAATCTGCGGATCATCTGCTGGTGCAAATGATAAGAATGATGCGATATATTTCCCAGACCCTCTAGGTAATTTTTGAGATGTTGCTGTCTTTCCACCGATTTTATATCCTGGGATATAACTTTTATTTCCTGTTCCTTCTGCAACAACGCTTTCTAGTATCACTTTCATTTGCTCACTTACTTCAGGTGAAATAATCTGATTATTTGTAGTATAGTCAAATTCTTTAATTATGCCGTTTTCATCATTTACTATATATTTCCCAAAATGAGGAATTACTTGTGTTCCACCATTTACAACTGCAGAAGCTGCTGTAAGCAACTGGATTGGGGTAATTTGAAATGACTGACCAAATGAAACTGTTGCCAGCTCAACTGGTCCTATATTCGCTTCTTTATGCATAATTCCTGATGCCTCTCCTGGTAAGTCAATCCCTGTTTTAGTCATAAAACCGAAGGTCGACATATATTGGTAAAATGATGCTGCTCCAATATCTGCTCCCACAAGCATAAATACAGGATTACATGAGTTTTGAACACCTTCTGTAAAAGTTTGTGAACCATGGGGCCTTGCACTTCTCCAACATTTTATTTTTACTCCTTCTACAACATGAAAACCGTTACAATTAAATTGAGTTGTAGGAGTTACAACGTTTTCTGCAAGTCCTATAGCAGAAGTGAATATCTTAAATGTTGAGCCGGGTTCATATGTATCGTTTATTGCAAAATTTCGCCACATAGCGTTCAATTCATTTTGCTTAGTCGCACTGTCTAGCGTGCTCCATATTGCTGCAATTTCTGGGTCAGTCACTGTAAATGGTTCGTTTAAATCAAATGTCGGGCTGTTTGCCATAGCATATATTTCACCGTTTTGCGGGTTCATAAGTACTATAGTACCTCGTGCAGCTTGCTTTTCTTCTACTACACTATCAATTGCTTGTTGTGCATACTGTTGCAATGTTAAATCTAGCGTCGTAACAAGGTGAAATCCATTGATAGGCTCAATTCTAATCTCTGCCTCATCTTGTTGTCTTTCTCCTTTTCCGTTTGTCTCCATAAGAATTTTTCCAGGGCTTCCTTCTAGGTATTCATCATATTTAACTTCAAGTCCTATAATACCTTGGTTGTCGCTTCCAACAAAGCCTAACACGTGGGCCGCAAACTCTTCATATGGGTAATATCTCATAGAATCCTCGTCCACCTTTACCCCTGGCAAATTCAGTTGCCTAATAGAATCTGCAATTTCTTTTTCTACCTTGGTGTCAATCCTTTCAAATGCCACATTTTTAGTAACCTTTTGATATACAGTATCATAATCTAGTTCTAGCTTTTCAGATAATATAGTCGCCACTTGTGTTGGGTCCTCAATTTGTGCCTTCACAACTCCAATCGTAAAGACCGAGGCACTGGTAGCTATTACATTTCCATTTGCGTCTAAAATATTTCCCCGTGTTGGAGTTATATTTCTATCTCTAGTGTGTTGTTCAAATGCTCGTTCCTGAAGGTTTGCTCCTTCTACTACTTGTACATAATAAAGTCTACCCGTCATAAACAAAAATCCACACAAAAATATGGTCGATAGTATTATGATGCGTCGTTTAATCTTAACAGGTGTTTTGTCCATAAAAAAATCCTCCTTAGATAGTTTATATGCTTTACATATAGTTTATTTATAAGGAGGTATATTTATAACCTTTACTGCATAGTTTGTACAATAATTTTTGAACCTTTGTCTATTTGTGTTCCTTCTTTTGGTATTTGCGTAACAATTTGCCCGTCTCCAGTCGCTTCTATTTGTAACGTCGCATTCAATTTTGCATTTGCTTGCTCAACAGTTAATCCAACTAAATTTGGTACATATATTAAGTTTTCGGGGCTATCCGTTTCTAAATAAAGCGTTATGTTGGATGCTTTAGGCAACTTTGTATTTGCATTTGGATATTGGTCTATAATGACATTTCCTCCACCTTGTATAATATACTCAAACTCTTTGACATGAATTTGGTTAATAGCCTCATAGATATCTGTACCTATAAAATTTGGCACTTCAATTAAATTATCGTTTTCCGTTTCCACAACGCCATCTGGACTTATACCAAGGTAAGGTAATACATCTTTCATAATGTCGCTAAATACCTTTGCAGTACCACCTACCACTTCGTCTCCTTCATCCAACAGTATCATGGCAATTACTTCTGGATTTTTAACAGGGGCATATCCTATAAACGATAGTATTTCTACTCCCTCCGCTCTAGGGTACCCTTTTTCTGCCGTTCCCGTCTTTCCTCCAATGCTATATCCAGAGATATTTGCAAATCCCCCTGTTCCTTCCACCACTACACTACGCATATATTCGGCAAGCAAAGTAGATGTTTCAGTGGATATAACTTGTCTTTTCAAGCTAGGAGTAGCTTTATATATTATTGCATCATTTTGGTCTACAATATGAGATACAACATACGGTTCCAACAAATAACCACCATTTATAACAGAAGAAAATGCCGTTAACAGTTGCATTGCATTTAACATAAATGTTTGTCCCATAGATGATGTTGCTTTTTCCACAGGGCCTAGTTCTGATAATGAATGTATTATACCAACGCTCTCTCCTGTTAAGTCTATACCCGTTTTTTCAAGCAGGCCATATTGTAACATATAGCTATGAAATACATCATTCGGCACTAATTGTGCAATAGCTATAACGCCGGGGTTACACGAATTTGCAAGTATTTGCTTAACATTTTGTATTCCGTGCCCTGATGTATGCCAGCATTTAATCGTTTCACCCGCAACATTTATATATCCTGGACAATTTGCCGTAAATGTATCTACATCTAAATATCCTGTATCAATTGCCGCTGCCACCATCAGTGGCTTAAACGTAGACCCTGGTTCATATAGATTATGAATACTGTAATTTTTCCAAGCAGTATTCAGTTGTGCACTTTGTTCTTCTGCTGTCATCTCACTCCATACGTCTTGACCCACTTGGCTTGATAAATTTCCATATGTTGTAGGGTTAAATGTAGGGTATGAATACATAGCATAAATTTCGCCTGTATTTGGATTCATAACTATAGCCGCTGCCCCTTCTGGGTCTGCTTGCTCTACGTATTCTTTCATTGCTCTTTCCACTTGTTGTTGGATTACTTCGTCAACTGTTAAAACAATCGTATCTCCATTTACAGCTGGCAAAGTTTCTTTCATAAATATTTCGCCACTTTGTAGGGTAGTATAAATTCTGCCGTCTTGCCCTTCTAAATAATCATTATAAAACTGCTCTATGCCGTATTGTCCTGTTTGATTATTATAAAAGCCTATTAACGAAGCAGCAAAATCCCCTTTTGGATATGTTCTAATAAACGATGGTTCATACCACACACCTTGCAGGGATAATTTTGCTAACATATCTTTATCCGCAGTGACAATATCTTTTTGCATAATTCTATAACTACTATTAGGATTATTATTTATTACATCCCATATCTCTTGCGTAGTAATACCAATATAGTTTGCAAGTTCTTCAACTGTTCTATTTTGTTGTTCTACACTAACATCATTTAGCAATATCTTTGGGTCTAAAATAATATGATACGTAATTTGGCTTGTTGCAATAGTTTTATTATTCCTATCAACAATGTTACCACGTAATGGATTTATTGTTACATCTTGAGCACCCATCATCTCTAATACAATTAGTTCATACTGCTCACTTTTATGCATATATAAATAAGTCATTTTTCCTATTAATAATAACATAATAAATATATATCCCGATGCTAATATAAATGTTCTTTTAAGTTGCATCTTATACCTATACTTTGGTTTGATTGGCCTATTTATAACTTCTAATATTGGAAATCTACTTTTTACACCGCTTTTTTTACGCCTAGTAGGCTGCTTTTGCTCACTATTCCCTAGTTTTTCTCGAACTATAGGTTTTTCAGGTGATGGCAAATTATACTTGTTCGCCTTATCTCTTATGATATGTTCTCTTTTATTTTCCATATTTTATATAACTTTCACTGTTAATTTCTATATAAATTATCTGATGAGGTAGCGGTTGCCTCATATCCAAATCTTCTATAGCCTTTTGTTCTATTGTATTCAGGTCTAAGTTTAATGCAATATTAGCTTTGGTCTCATTTATAATACTCTTTAGTTCTTGATTTTCAGTAGTTAAATTATTCATATAGTTTTGTCTCGCTAAATAATATGTAGTAAGGTTTACATATAAAAACGCTGAGATGAATATAGTTAAACAACATAAAGCCATAGTCTTTACAGCAGGACTCATTTTAGGCTCTACTGCTTGTTCTAACTGTTGCTTAGGTTTTGGTTGTTCTTGTAAATATTCATCATATGCATATGCATCATATTGGTATGAATTCCCCCTTGGCATTATAACCTCCCTTTAAATTTTCTCTATAGCTCTAAGTTTTGCACTTTGTGAACGTGAATTAATATCTAATTCACATTGGGTTGGTATAACTGGTTTTCTAGTGATAATTTTTACATTACTTTCCTTATTACACACACACACTGGAAAGCTGCTTGGACAAGTACATGGATTTTGTAATTCTTTAAACGTATGTTTAACTATCCTATCTTCTAGGGAATGAAAAGTTATAATACATAATCTCCCACCCACACTTAAGCTATTAACTATTTTTTTTATAGTAGGAGCTATTATGTCTATTTCTTTATTAACTTCTATCCTAATTGCTTGAAATGTACGCTTAGCAGGGTGACTGTTTGCTTGCCTAGCAGATGCGGGAATAGCTTTTTTAATGACTTCTACTAACTCTAATGTAGTATCAATAGGTCTAGCTTGTACAATAAATTTTGCTATTCTTGCAGCCCACTTTTCTTCTGCATAATCCTTAATAATTTTAGCTAGCTCATCTTCTGAGTAACTATTTATAACATCATGTGCACTAAAATTGCTGTCTTGATTCATACGCATATCCAATCTTGCATCTTTCATATATGAAAATCCACGTTCAGACTCATCTATCTGGTGCGAAGATACGCCTAGGTCTAATAACATTCCGTCTATTTGCGTAACACCTAATTGTGACAAAACTTCATCAACCATACTAAAATTGTTTTTTATGATGTGTATTTGTGGGTGAACATTTGCTAATCTCTGTTTAGAAATATTTATAGCATTATTATCTTGGTCAATTCCTATAAATGTTGCGTTTTTTGTAAGCCGGTTGCATATATACAATGCATGCCCTGCCCCTCCTAGCGTACCATCTACATAAGTTCCATTAGGTTTAATATTAAGAGCATCTATACACTCTTCTAATAATACTGATATATGTTTAAATTCCATATGCTTTTCCTTTTAATTTATTCTTAGTTCTATTTTAGAGGTATTTTTTATATTTTGCAAGCATATAGTAGTAATTTATCTAATTATTTTTGTAATATGCACTAATTAGCCCATCTAGTTTCTCGCTCAATCTATATACCTCTTCTTGAAAAATGCTATTCTCCGTGTGCTCAATTAAATTATTTAAATCATTTTGTGTCTTAACAATCATATCCAGTGTAATTTCCATTTATATCAGTCCTTTGCATTTTTTTACATTATACACAGAATTTTGGTAAAAATCAACTCTTAATCTGCATATTAGTAACATAAATTTGCCAAAACAAGTTTTTGTTACAATTTAATTACTTTTATAGTAGGTTTATTGCTTTTTTTTAAGAAATATGTTAATATTATAGTAATTAACGGAACTGTTACCTTAACAGAACCTAAGTAATCGAAGGGAGAAAACGCATGAAACTTTTAAAGAGCAAGCCCATAGCATTAGGTCTTACAACTTTATTATTAAGTACAATACCTACTTCTAATACGTTTGCTTCAACAATACGTAATTTAGAAGCGTATTATGATAATATTCAAATTACTGTAAATGACCAATATCGCCAAACTAGTGTAGAACCATTTATAGTAGATGGAATTACATATGTAGGGGTAAGAGATATCGGAAATTTATTTAACATTACTGCCGACTGGGATTCATCAAATAAGATGGTAAAATTATCAGGTGGCTTATCTTCTACTAATGAATTAGCCTATCAACAACAGCTTTTAATGCTCAATAACCAAATTGAGGATTTAGAGGCAAAAATCAAGCAGTATGAACAATTATCTGGTGAGATATTTGTTGGAGATTTAGCTACAGCATTAACTAATGTTGCAAATACGTTCTATAACGAATATGGCATGTTATGGACCTTTAGCGTAGATGAATACTCAACTTATTTATATTTAGAAATCGAATTTGATGGTAGCAAATATTTAGAAGAATTTTCTGAGATTAGTTCAACTCAGCTTAATAGATTTATAGAAGATGTTTGCGATGTACTTTTAGATGGGTTAGTTAACAGTACTATAGAAGATATGAAAATTAAAGGCGAAGTTTATGATACAGCAAACAAAGATATATTAGCCTTGTTTGAATATGATAATTATAACCTTACCGTAGAAGAGTATGAATCAACTGCAACTGCAGAAGACTCAGAAGTAAATATTACGGATATGTTAGAAACTGAATATAGTAATCGTTTTACAAATATATATACAATCTACGGAAATAGATTCTCTCTTAATATTGTAGACTTTAGTATCACTGAAAAATCAAATGGTGCAGTATACTTTGTAGTAGAAGTAGATGCGTCAGATTATTTAGACGATTGGAATAACATTGATACAGACTATTTAGGAAATATTGTAGATATTCTTGACGATATTGTAGATGAAATAGAAGCTAATTATGAATTAAGCTTTAATAGCGGTGAAATCGTAGGGTATATAGATTCCTCTAGTGGATCAGAACTTTTAGCATATGATAGATACGGTTTACACATTCACACAGTAGAATAGAAGAAAACTTCATTCAGATAAACAAAAAAAGTGGAGTATTACACTCCACTTTAAGCTTTTTGCTTTTTAGATACTACGTCAAAAATAACTGCTGCTAAAAGTACAAAACCTTTAACTACTCTTTGATAGTTTGAATCAACACCCATAATAGACATACCGAGGTTGATTACACAC
>MDJN01000124.1 GCA_001995005.1 Candidatus Parepulonipiscium sp. PG-Nun2H_MBin03
TCTTGGTGTGGAGGAATTTGCAGTTTCTACTATGGCAGGTGCTCCTACAGCTGATATTTTTAGAATACATTCAAACTTTATTGTTACTGCAATCAATAGTGGGCTTGCTTATGACTTGACTAAGTCTACTGTTATCGATGTTTATGATGAGAAATGGAACAATATTGTTAGGGATCTTACTACTCGTGATGGTTCTGTGTATGGTCTTGCTGTTGGTGTTCCAGGCGCTGAGCCTCGTTTGGGAGTTTACTTCAATAAGCGTCTTTTTGAGGAAGCTGGTTTTGATGCAGATTATTTGTATGATTTGCAAGCTTCGGGCGAGTGGACTTGGGATAAATTTATTGAGGTGGCTGCACAGCTTACTAGAGATATAGATGGCGATGGCGTTGCTGATGTGTATGCTATCAATGAGTCTTATGGTAACTTCTATACGATGTCGGTTCTTTCTAATGATACGACTCTTATTGGGTTGGATGAGAATGGCTATTTTGTGAACAATTCTTATAAACCAGAAACAATAGAAGCTTTCAATTGGGCTGTTGAGTTTTTTGATATGGGATATAGTTTGTACCCTGAAAACTGGAATGGCCAAAACGAATTATTTACTGGCGGCAAAGTTGCTATGATTTTGGGCGATAGATGGAACTGTAATACTTGGAAGGATATGCCTGATGATTGGGGATTTGTTGCATTCCCTAAGGGTCCAAATGCTGAGGACTATACGTTCTTTACTAATAGTGAAATTTGGGTTATTCCGAACTCTTTCACTGATGAGGAGGTAGACGATATTCTTTTCGCTCTTGACCTTTGGACTGAGCCTGCTCCAGGTTATGATGGGCCAGATGATTGGATGATTGCTCAATATCCTCTGTTTAGGGATGTTCGTGCGGTTGAGGAGACTTTGGCTATGGCTCGTGCGGAGGGTGTTGCGAAGATGGAGTATTCTTTATTAATTCCTGAAATCTCTATTAACAATATGGGTGACAAAGTTCATTGGAAAACTGAAACTGTTATGTCGTATTTAGAGTCAATGCAAGGTGCTTGGGAAGTTGCTTTACAAACTGCGAATGGCCAACTAGATGCTGCAGTAGAGGAAGAAGCTGCGGAATAAATTAATTTTAATTGGAGCGACTGAGTATTTGACTTGGTTGCTTCATAATTATCATATTTGGATAGTTTACAGAATAGGGTTTTTTACTGCTAAGCAAAAACAACAAAATAAACATATTTTTTTATATTGTTGTTATTTTATCCATAAAATGGGTATACTTTATGTGAGGAGGTGTAAAGTGTACCAAGAAAAAGACTTTACAAAGGAATTTTATAAACCAAAAGATGTTGCTCAGGTATTAGGAGTTAGTGTAAGAACAGTACAAAATTATGACAAACAAGGGTTATTAAGCTTTGAACGTACCGAAAAAGATAGACGATTAATAAAAAAACAAGATTTATTGAATTACTTAGATAGTAAACATATGCTTTGCAGAAATGAAATTATACACAAGAAAAGTGTTATATATGCCAGAGTGTCAAGCCATGAACAAAAATCTAAAGGGGATTTAGATAGACAAGCTTTATTTTTAATTAGTAGTATATCAAATAGAGATAATATTGAAATCCTACAAGAAGTTGGTAGTGGTCTAAATGACAAGAGGCCTGAGCTTTTAAAATTAATAGAAATGGTTATGGATGATCAAGTAGAATATATTTATATTACGTATAAAGATAGGTTAACAAGATTTGGATATAACTATTTAGAACAAATATTTCGTCAAAAAGGTGTAGAAATAATAGTAATAACGGATGTAAGTAAAAAGAAATCAGTAGAGGAAGAATTAGTAGAAGATATGATGGCATTAATAGCTAGTTTTTCAGGTAAATTATACGGGTTAAGATCTAATAAGAACAGGCGGGAATAGTAATGAAAGATACAAGTATAATATTAGAAAATATAATAATTGTTTTAGAGGGATATAAAAAATATGAGTTAATATCGAAATATATAAAAAGTATAGATTCAGACCAAATTAGTAAAAGAAAAATAGAAGAAATACTAGTAAGTGATTTAGGCATTGATGTAGATGATATAATGTGTTAATATTTAAAAATAAGATATAGAAAGTGGGTGAGCACATGATAAAAAAGTATACTTTAGAGTGTAGATTAGACAAGCATAACAATTTAGAACTAATACAGTACTTCGATAGCTTTATAGGTTATTATAACAAAGTAACACGGGTAGTATGGCATATAATGCAGTCTAAAACATATAAAGAAAATTTTAAAAAGAAATCTCATTTTGTAACGTATATATGTAAAAAATATAATTTGCTAAAAAGAGTTGTGAATTCAATTGTAAAGGATGTAGAAGGTAATATAAAGAAACTTAGAGAATTAAAAAAATATGAAATAAAACAATTAAAGCTAAAAATTAAAGCGTTGATTGAATACCGTAAAGAACAATCAGCTAAATTAGAAACTCTAAAAAAACGAGTGGTAAATAACGATTTAAGAGTATTAGAACAATATAGAAATTTAAAAATTAAAGTATATTATTTATCACAAAAAATTAACAAAAAAAATCTTCAATTCAGTAATTTAGAACGAGTAATTAACAATAACGAAAAAATTAGACTTTGTTATGGCAGTAAAATAGAATTTAAAAAACAGTATTACTTGCAATTAAATAAACTGAAAAGTCATCAAAGCTGGAAAAATAATTTTCTTAAAAATAGGGATAAAGTAATCCATTATGTAGGCAGTGGAGATGAAAGTTATGGAAATCAATTATTTAATTTAATTCCAGATGGGCTAGGATATAAAATCAAAGTTAGAAAACATATACCAAATATAGAGTATAAGTATATAAATGGTTATTGTCATCTGAAAAACTATATAACTAACACAAATATTATTGGGGAAATGCAAAATTTTAATAGACCGCTAACATATCGGATAATTAGAAGAAAAAACAAATGGTATTTACAAGTAGTAGTGGAAGTAGAAGTAAATATAGTAACTAGAAATAATGAAGGAGTAATTGGACTTGATTATAATGAAGGCTTTATAGAACTAAGTGAAACAGATAAAGCTGGTAACTTAATAAATAATAAAAGAATAATAATAAAAGATAATGTTAAAGAAAAATTATCTGGGATATTAAAACATGCTTTAAATGTAGGAAAAGATATAGCAATTGAAGATTTGAATTTTAATGGAACAAAAGGAAAGATGATAAAAGCAAAAAGCAAAAGAGGAAAAATATATAACCGAATGTTAAGCAGACTAGGATATGGAATGTATAAAGAAGGATTAATTAACAGTGGGGCAAGAAATGGTATTGGTATACTGCTGATTAATCCAATAAACAGTAGTAAAAATGGAGCAATATTATATAATGAAAAAAAGAAATTAACTACACATCAAAGTGCTTCGTATGTGATAGCAAGGCGAGGTATGGGATTAAAAGACTAGATTATTATTAATCTGTAGAGAAATTGATAGTACCCAAGAGATTACTATAATTGTACTTTATGGATTTTATTAGAAATACCTGTCAATCAAAAGAATATCTATTGATAAAGACTAGATTTTTTAGTGAAATAGGTTGATTGTTTGACAGTATGCCCTAGCTGTTAGGGGTGAGATGTAAAAGGAGAGCTTGTCATTTTTTACATTTTAAGTAACGGTATGCAACGAATATAAGATATTATTTTTTTATTTTACGGATATGATAAGCAAAAAGAAGGTGCATCTGAATATGATACATCTTCTTTTTTTTGTATTATTGAATTTCTTGTAGTCCCATTAATAGGGTTTGGAAATTTTCTTGGTTGTGTATGTCGTTTTGGAAGTTAGTCTTTGATGCTGTTGCAAAGCGTTTTATTGCTGGTGTTTGACTTGTTGCTTGGTACAGCTGATAAGTTTCTTCCTTTAATGCTTCTTCGATTGGTAAATCAATCGATGCACCAAAATATAGACTCGTAATAAATTCCAGTTCATTAACAGTATATCTCTTTCCACCATCTTCAAAATCTAGTATATTTTGACCATCAACTTCTAATGGTATCACTCGCTTATTTGTTCGTATATTCCATACTTCACCATTTTCGGTAAATTTATGATCTGTTAACGATTTAATTTTTCTAAATGTCATATTATCACCCCTTTCTTTAATATAGTAATAATATAGAAATTGTAAATAAATTTAGCTGCGTGATCGACTCTATTCTCAACCTTGT
>MDJN01000125.1 GCA_001995005.1 Candidatus Parepulonipiscium sp. PG-Nun2H_MBin03
GTCAACTCAAATCGCAGTGGTAGAAGAGACTCTAGAAAAGTTAAAAATAGAGGGGATACCTATAATAAATGTATATAATAAAATTGATAAGGCTAACATAGAGACTGCAGATATAACTATTTCTGCAAAAGATAAAACAAATTTAGAAACATTATTGTTGGCTATAGAAGAAATTATATATAATAATATGAAGAAATTTACTATTAAGGTACCTTATAGCGATGCAAATATTATTGCATATTGCAATGAACATGGCGAAAAAATAGATACAATGTATGAAGAAGATGGTGTATTATTAAAAGGATTTATACATTTAAACAAATTTTACAAAATAGAACCATATATTTTAGTCGAATAACGTATTAAAGCAAAAAACATTTCGCAACATATGACAATAAATATTATTATCTACCATTAAAAAATGCGAATATCCCTGTTAAAAGGGATATTAAGTAAATTTGCCCAATAAATAATGTCGATAAGTACAAATATTGAATAAATTAGGCGAAAAGTTTTTGTATATTTTTATGCTTTTTTATATTATAATTGTTAAGGGATGAAAGATTATAACGAATTATATTTTAAAACTAAAAACTAGTATAGAAAAGGTGAAAAATATGATATATGAAAAAAGATTAGTCGGAGAACAAACTGTAACAGATTATAAAGTAGTATATTACTTAATTAAAAAAGACAATTTTTTTGGAATAGAATTACAAGAAACACATAACACAGATATTATGTGTGAACAACACTACTTTACGGAAGATGAATGTTTTGCAGAAGAGGCGTGTAAATTAATATGTGATGGTGCAGTTACTTGCATTACTATTGCAGATATAGTGTGTGATTTAGTAGCATAAAAAAGAGCCGTAAAAAGTTTATAGACACTTTTTACGGCTCTTTAAATTTACTACATCGCAATTTGTATATCTAGATTATTTGTAATACACTGTTCAATTTCGTGCATTTTTGATGCTTTTAGTGTAACAAGTGGCATAGATCTAATGATCCGTTGTTTAGATATAGTTCTCATCTGGTCAGCTAGTATTATACTATCCTTATCGATTTCGATATACTCTGCCTTATCAATATACACATGGGTTGGCAATTTTCTTTTTCTAGGTTTTGTGCTAAGTGGTATACAAATAACATTTGGGCTATATTTATTACCAATATTATTTTGGATAATTACTACTGGACGAATACCTCCCTGCTCGCTACCAATTACATCTTTGCCAAGGTCTGCCATGTATATTTCCCCTCTTTTAAATATAATTGATTTTGCTTCGTTTGCTGACATTCGCATCTTTCCTTTCATTTGTTAAAATTATCCCACAAATGTTATGATTACTTAATGCTTTTTGTGCTCTGTATGTAGAAAAAACTATAATTAACTATGTAAAAAACATTAAAATGCTATATTAAAAAGATAAAACACTTATTTTGGGATTGAATACTCTATTATTATATACCTACTTAACATAATTTGTCAAATATAAAATTAAAAAAATGAGTAATTTTTGTAAAAAAGTAGATAATTAGATGAAATTGAGAAATAGAATACTTATATTACAAAAACATTAAAAATTAAAGAAAATTTTGCAATATATCTTTAATTTTGGTATAATAAAAAGGAAAATATAAAATTATAGGAGGAATAGTGCAATTTAAAGTATTTTAAGGAGGAATAGAAGTGAAGAAGAAACATATATTAAGTACGATAGTTGTAGGAATGAGTTTTATGCCATATGCAAATCAAGCTATGCAGATTACAGATGATGGGACTATACCAGAGTATACGTCGTCACCTATTACGATACATATAGAAGGTGCAAAGACTGATTTGCCATTGCAGCCACAGATACAATTAGATGGTGTAAAATCAACAAAAGAACCGGTTTTACCAGAAATAGAAATATTAAAGTTTGAGTACACATTAGATAATTTATTGCAAATGCTAGAAGGGGCAAAAGAGATGCATATAAGCCAAGCAAGAGATGAGGTTACGATAGAATTTGAAGGACAACCTCTAGAAGCCATTATTGCAGGAACGGATAGTATGGGCGATTATGTTGTATTAAAGGGTATAACGCCGCAAAACATTGATGTGTTACATAAAGATAATTTACAAGTTAAGATATTTGACTATTATGTAGAAACTAGTAAAAGCTGGACTAATTTTAAAGGAGATTATATAAATCAGATAGATATTGAAAATAAGTCTTATGGCACAGAAATTACCTTAAATTTATTAGAAGGTATAGATTATGCTCTAGAAGAAAGGTACGGAAGCTTATTTGTGAGAATAGGATTGGAAACAGATAAACCAGTAGAGCAACCTGAGCAATCAAGTACAGAAATTAAATTTGACACAGCTTCTAATACACTTACACTGCCATCATATATGCAAATACATAACATAACTGATAACTACAGAGAGCGTGAAATTATAATAGATTTAGGGGGATATTACCCAAATATTGAAGATGTAATAGAAGTAAATAATTCGTATATAAATAATATTCAAATAGTAAATGAACAAACGACGAAAATAGTTATAAATGAAAATATTATATGCACATATATATTAACAAATAATGGGCAAGACACACAACTAAAATTTGTAAGACCACAAGAAAAGTATGATAAAATAGTTATGATAGATACAGGACATGGAGGCAGTGACCCAGGGGCTGTGGCAAATAACTTAATGGAAAAAGAAGTAAATACTATGCAAGCTATGGCAATTAAAGAATTTATAGAGCAGTATACGGATATAAAAGTATATATGACTAGAGAAGAAGATGTGTATCTCTCTCTACTAGATAGGACAAGTTTATCAAATGAAATACAAGCTGATTTATTTATAAGTATTCATAATAATGCGGCTACAACAGCGACTGCAACCGGAACGGAGATATACTATTACCCAAATGAGACTAATACAGCAGGAAAAACATTGGCACAAAATATGGTAAATAGAATAACAAGTTATACTGGGATGCATAATAGAGGCGCAAAAGCAGAAACAAAGTATGTTGTATTAAAAACAAGTGGTATGCCAGCAATTTTACTAGAAGGTGGATTTTTAACCAATGCATCTGATGCACAAAGATTAGGTACAGATGATTTTACAAAGGTATATGCATTAGCAGTTTATGAAAGTATTGTAGAATTTTTTAATATGCGTTAAAGTGTAAAGGAGTAGAATAATTCTGCTCCTTTTAAATTTATAATAATGTCTTAATAGAGGTTAATAACCTTATTAAAACTACTTGTCAAAAGTTTTTTTTTCGTGTAGACTGTTTTTATAGCCCCTCTGTTTCGGCTGTGGGAGACTCAGATAAGGAGAGCGATATGAGGAATTTTACCGATGCCCCAAACATACACATAAAATCCCCAACAACTAAATTTACAATAACCTCAGATACAAAATTTAAAGATTTGCCACAATTTCAAAGAGAAAGAATATCACAAAGAATTATCAACAAAGCTAGTGTATCTACATCGTGGGAAATTGATAATTATAAAACTTTAAATCCATCAAAGATACAATTATTAAGAGCATATATGAATTACAATTATGGAGTATTACTTAAAAAAGTAACAAAAAGTGAACCTGATACAAATTTAGAAAATATATTTACTGATAAGGAACAAGAGATACTTGCATACCATCTAAAATTAAATACAGATAAAATAAAACCACTAAAATTCTCTAGTAGAAAAGCACAGATAATTTATAATGCACAGGTAACTATAGAAGCTGAAGATTATACATTGCTAGAAGAACAAATAAAAGAAGATTATACCATATTAAATAGGATATCAAATTTTAGTTCTTTACCAAAACAACTAAAGTATAAAATAATACTTGAAAATTTTTATTTATTTGCAAATACTAGACAAATAATAACTTCGGCACAAGTCTTAAGTGAGATAATTTCTAATAAGCACCTAGCAGAACAAATTAAGGTTAGAGCGATAGAAACTTATAGAGAAGCTATAGCATTTGACCCTAGCGTTGTTAAGTATGCAATATATGAAGTAGATGCTTTATATAAAGAAGCTATGGCATTTGACCCTAGTGTATTGCTTAGAAAAAAAG
>MDJN01000126.1 GCA_001995005.1 Candidatus Parepulonipiscium sp. PG-Nun2H_MBin03
CGTTCTTTTGTAGCGGGAGCTGATATTAGCGAAATGAAAGAGTTTTCAAGTATTGAAGGCAAAAAATTTAGTGTATTTGGAAATGATATTTTCTTAAGACTCGAAAATATGGCTAAGCCTGTTATTGCTGCAGTAAATGGTTTCTGTTTAGGTGGCGGTAATGAACTTGCAATGTCTTGCGATATTCGATTAGCCAGCCAAAAAGCAAAATTTGGTCAACCAGAGGTTGGTCTTGGAATTACGCCAGGATTTGGAGGAACACAAAGATTACCACGTATTGTAGGAATGTCAAAAGCTATGGAACTTACGTTAACGGGTAGAATATTTGATGCTAATACAGCAAAAGAGATTGGGCTAGTAAGCGAAGTTTATCCACCTGAAGAACTATTACCAAAAGCAATAGCTCTTGCAGAAGAAATTATGGCTAATGCACAAATTGCGGTAAAACAATCTAAGCGAGTTATGCGAATGGGAATTCATACTGATATTTACACTGCTGTTGCGTTGGAGGCGGATGCCTTCGGGGTATGTTGTGGCACGGAAGACAAGGTAGAAGGCATGGGTGCTTTTTTAGAAAAACGTCCACAAAAAAACTTTAAAAATATTTAGTTAAACGGAGGAATAGGATGAATAAAATTGCAGTAATTGGCAGTGGAACTATGGGTCTTGATATTGCACAAGTGTTTGCAAAAAAAGGATATAGCGTAATCGTTAGAGATCTTAACGAACAAATTATCCAAAATGCAAAATCTAAGCTTACTAAAGGGTTAGATAAACTTGTGACAAGAGGAAAAATGGATGAGGCTGCTAAAACTCAATTGTTAGAACATGTTATTTTTACTACAGAAATGAAAGATTTAGCAGATGCAGATCTTGTTATTGAAGCCGCAGTTGAAAAGTTAGAGATTAAACAACAAATTTTTGCGGAATTAGACAAGCTTTGTAAACCAGAGACTATATTAGCTTCTAATACGTCTTCAATATCAATAACAGCTATTGGATCAGCTACTACTAGACCTGATAAATTTATTGGAATGCACTTTTTTAACCCAGCTACAATTATGAAGCTTGTTGAACTTATTCGTGGTATGGGAACAAGCGACGAAACATTTAAAAAATTATATGATTTGTCGATAGAAATTGGGAAAGAACCAGTTGAAGTAAATGAAGCACCAGGATTTGTTGTTAATAAAATTTTAGTGCCTATGATTAATGAAGCGATAGATTTAGTATACACAAATGTTGCTACGCCAGAAGATATAGACAAAGCTATGAAACTCGGAGCTAACCACCCGATAGGTCCATTAGCACTAGGAGACCTTGTAGGTCTTGATGTTTGCTTAGCTATCATGGATACGCTATATAATGAAACGCAAGATAATAAATATCGTGCTAGTTTATTATTGCGAAAAATGGTTCGTCATGGTAAGTTAGGTAGAAAAACTGGGCAGGGATTTTTTGACTATTCAAAATAATTCGACCTAACTAGTAGAAATTATCCTAAACGATATTATAACATTGTGGAAGGATATGTAACTTGCTATTTAGGTAGTAAGATACACATTATATTAGTATACAAATTAAATTATTATAAATTATTATTAGATAAAGGAGATTGCAAAGTAGAACGCAATTCTCACCGCCTCGTAGAAGTGATGAGTATCCTTACTAAAATTAAACGAAAATCGAAAGGATTGATAGTTTGTATGAACTTTTTATTATCAGATAAACATGAGTTGCTAAAACAGTTATTTAGAGAATTTGCAGTAAATGAAGTACAACCATTAGCAGAAGAGATTGACGAAGAAGAAAGATTTCCTGCTGAAACTGTAGAGAAGTTAGGAAAATATGGTATGATGGGTATTCCATTCCCTAAAGAAGTTGGAGGAATGGGCGGAGACGTTCTAGCTTATGCTATGGCTATAGAAGAAATGGCACGTGTTTGTGGTTCAACAGGTGGTATTTTATCAGCTCATACTTCTTTATGTGTATGGCCAATCTATGCTTTTGGAAATAAAGCACAAAAAGAAAAGTATCTGCCAAAACTTTGCAGTGCAGAGTGGATTGGGGCGTTTGGTCTTACAGAGCCTAATGCAGGAACAGATGCAGCAGGACAACAAACTACAGCTGTTTTAGATGGCGATGAATATGTGTTAAATGGTTCAAAAATCTTTATTACAAATGCAGGTTATGCTCAAGTATTTGTAGTAATGGCTATGACTGATAAATCCAAAGGAACAAGAGGAATTACTGCTTTTATAGTAGAAAAAGGAACTCCAGGATTTAGAGTAGGTAGAAAAGAGAAGAAATTAGGTATTAAAGCATCATCAACTTGTGAGCTTATCTTTGAAGATTGTCGTATTCCAAAAGAGAATATGCTAGGAAGAGAAGGTAAAGGATTTGGTATAGCGATGCAAACTCTTGACGGAGGAAGAATCGGTATTGCCTCTCAAGCTCTAGGTATTGCTCAAGGAGCATATGATGAAACTCTAGCTTATGTAAAAGAAAGAAAACAATTTGGTCGTCCTATCGCAGCGTTCCAAAATACTCAATTCCAATTAGCGGATATGCACACTCAAATAGAGGCTGCAAGATTATTGGTTTATAAAGCAGCATTCTATAAAGATAATGGTATGCCATATTCAAAAGAAGCAGCTATGGCAAAACTTTATGCATCAGAAGTTGCTATGGCAGTAACTACAAAAGCCGTTCAACTACACGGTGGATATGGTTATACAAGAGAATATCCAGTAGAACGTATGATGAGAGATGCTAAGATAACTGAGATTTATGAAGGAACTTCAGAAGTTCAAAGAATGGTTATCTCAGCAAATATATTAAAATAACTAATTGGTAAAGGAGAATATTAAAGTGAATATAATTGTATGCGTAAAACAAGTTCCAGATACAACTGAAGTTAAATTAGATCCAGTAACAAACACGCTTATAAGAGATGGTATTCCATCAATAATGAACCCAGATGATAAGGCAGCTCTAGAGCTTGCTTTACAACTAAAAGATGATAACGGTGCTAAAGTAACTGTTATCACAATGGGGCCACCTCAAGCGACAAAAGTTTTAAGAGAAGCATTAGGTATGGGAGCTGATGAAGCTCTGCTTATGACAGATAGAGCATTTGCAGGTGCTGATACTTGGGCAACTTCAAAAACTATTGCATCCTTAATTAAAACTTTACCATATGATATGATTGTATGTGGTCGTCAAGCGATTGATGGGGATACTGCTCAAGTAGGGCCGCAAATTTGTGAGCACTTAGGAATTCCTCAAGTATCATATTGCGAAGATGTAAAAATTGAGAATGGTCTAGTTGTTGCTAAGCGACAATTTGAAGATAGACACCATATCATTCACATGAAAACACCTTGTGCTATTACAGCTCTTAGTGAGTGTACAGAGCCTAGATATATGAGTGTAAGCAAAGTAATTGATGCCTTTGATAAAGAAATCAAAACTATTACCTTTGCAGATTTAGACTTAAAACCAGAAGAGATTGGACTTAAAGGGTCTCCTACTAGAGTTAAGAAGTCTATGACAAAAGGTATGATTGCTAAAGAACCTCCAATGGATGTTCCTCCAGCAGAAGCGGCAACTGTTATTGCAGAGTATCTACACAAAAATCATATAATATAAAGAGGTGAAAAAAATGAGTGATTATAAAGATATTTTTGTCTATATCGAACAAAAAGACTGTGAAATTGAAAAAGGTTCTATAGAACTAATCGGAGAAGGCCAAAAACTTGCTAAAGAATTAGACTATAAAGTTGTGGGTGTGCTTATTGGTAGCGGAGTAAGTAAAGTTGCAAACGAAGTAATCCAATATGGAGCAGACGAAGTTATAGTTATAGATGCACCAGTTTTTGAACATTACACGACAGAAGCTTATACAAAAGCTATGACTCAAGTTATTAAAGAAAGAAAACCAGACATTATTTTAGTATCTGCATCTTCTTTAGGCCGTGACTTAGCTCCTAGAATATCTGCACGTGTACAAACAGGATTAACTGCGGATTGTACGTCTCTAGAAATTGATCCTGAGAAAAAAATACTTCTTATGACTCGTCCAGCATTTGGTGGAAACATTATGGCGACTATCATTTGTGAAAATCATCGTCCACAAATTGCAACTGTTCGTGGTGGCGTTATGCAAGCCCTTCCAAAAAATGATACAAAAGAAGGTGTTGTAACTAACATGACTACTGACGTAACAGAAGCGGATTTAAACGTTGATGTTAAAGAAGTTGTTAAGAGCATCCGTAGTAAAGTTGATATTAGATCAGCGGAAATCATTGTTTCAGGTGGTAGAGGTGTTGGTTCTAAAGAAGGCTTTAAAATGTTAGAAGAAGTGGCAGCACAACTAGGTGGAGTCGTAGCAGGCTCACGTGCTGTAGTTGATGAAGGTTGGGTAAGCAAAGCTCAACAAGTTGGTCAAACAGGAACAACTGTAAGACCAAAAGTATATATTGCATGCGGTATCTCAGGAGCAATCCAACACATTGCTGGTATGGAAAATTCAGAGTATATTATTGCAATTAATAAAGACCCTGGAGCTGAAATCTTCAAATATTCAAATGTAGGTATTGTAGGAGATGTGAAACAAGTATTACCAGCGTTAGCTAAAGAATTAGTATCATATAAATAGTTCTTTTAAAATAGCATATAAAATATCTCTGAAGAATTGCTTCGGAGATATTTTGTGTATGGTAGTTAAGCTAAACTGGTTTAAAATTAAAAACTTAATATTGTTTTATATATTATTAACTTTAGGAGTGATACAGTGAATAGCAAAGAATTACAGATATTTTCAAAAAAGATTCAAATGGAAGTATATAAGATGATTCATCCTCTTCCTGCAGGGCATGTAGGAGGCAGCTTATCAGTTGCTGATTTATTAGCAGTTTTGTACGGAAATCAACTAAAATATGATGCAAAAAACCCTAATTGGGAAGAAAGAGACTGGGTTGTTATGTCAAAAGGACATTGCGGACCGTCATTATATGCAGCACTTGCATTATCTGGATTTTTCCCTATGGAACAACTTGCAACTTTAAATGCACCAAAGACAAATTTGCCAAGTCATTGCGATAGAAATAAAACAGTAGGAATTGATATGTGTACTGGTTCTCTAGGCCAAGGTGCATCTACTGCTGCGGGCGTTGCAATGGGCTTTAAAATGGATGGAAAAGATAATTTAGTTCATCTTATTTTAGGAGATGGCGAAATAAACGAAGGTCAAGTATGGGAAATGGCTTTATTTGCTAGTACAAGGAAATTAGATAATCTTATAGTATATATAGATTATAATAAATTCCAACTAGACGGCAGAACAGATAGCGATGAAGTATGTAATTTAGGAGATATCCGTGAAAAATTTGAAGCATTTGGATTCTATGCTATTCAAGCAGATGGCCATGACATGGACGCTATGAATAAAGCTATAGATGATGCTAAAAGCCAAAAAGGCAAGCCAAAAGCTATTATATTGGATACAATCAAAGGCAAAGGGTTTGATAAGGTTGAAAACAAAGTAGGTAGCCACAGCTGTGGAATTTCAAAAGAAGATTTAGATACAATGCTTGCAAAACTACAAGCAGAAATTGATCAGTTGGAGGTGCAATAATGAGAGTAATTTTATCAAATCATAACGGTACAGATGTATGTGATATGAGAGATGCATTTTGCGACTCTCTAATAAAGTTAGCGGAAAAAAATAAAGATATTATTTTAATGGATGCGGACCTTATGGCGGCTATGGGAACAAAACCGTTTTTGCAAAAATTTCCAGAGCGTACAATAAACTGTGGTATTCAAGAAGCGAATATGATAGGGGTAGCGTGCGGATTATCTGTACAAGGGAAAATTCCATTCGCTCATACTTTTGCTCCATTTGCTACAAGACGTGCATGTGATCAAATCTTTATATCAGGGGCATATAACAATGCAAATGTTAAAATTATAGGTTCAGACCCTGGTATTACTGCATCTTACAATGGCGGAACTCATATGCCATTTGAAGATATGGGGATTATGAGAATAATACCTACAATGACAGTGATAGAACCTTGTGATATTATATCTCTAACAACTCTACTTCCAAAAATTGCAGCTCATAAAGGAATGGTATATATGAGACTTGTGAGAAAAGATGTGAATAGAGTATATGGTAGACGTAGTGAGTTTGAAATAGGCAAAGGTAATAAACTAAAAAGCGGAACAGATGCAACTATTATAGCAAGTGGATATTGTGTTGCAGAAGCTATTAATGCATCTAAGATATTAGAAGCGGAAGGTATTAAAGTATCTGTAATTGATATGTTTACTTGGAAGCCAATTGACGCTGAGCTTATTATAGAAGAAGCGACTAAAACTGGGGCAATTGTAACTGCAGAAAACCATAACGTAGTAAATGGATTAGGTTCGGCTGTTGCAGAAGTTTTGGTTAAAAACAAGCCAGTTCCTATGGAAATGATAGGAGTTCAAGATGAGTTTGGTGAAGTGGGCCCTGTAAGCTATCTAAGAGAAAGATTTGAAATGCGTGATGTAGATATTGCAGAAGCAGTAAGACGGGTAATAAAAAGAAAAAGTGAGGTTACTCAATGAAACAATTTGCATTAAAAACAAAAGTTAGTCTAATGGATACTTTTAATGAATTTTTAGAAGATATTAATTTGTCAACTGATACTGACTGGATTATAGCTGACGAAGCAGTTTATAATATGTTAGGATTAGGAGACAAGTATAAACATATGTTTCCACAAACATATGGAAAAGGTGAGCCAACTGATAAAATGTTAGACGCAATAAGAAAAGATATGCCTGCGGGTATTAAGAGAATTATTGCTATTGGTGGTGGTACTGTAATAGATATTTCAAAAGCGTTGACATTAGACTCAGAAGCAGATAACGTGGAAGATATGTATATGGGCAGGGTACCTGTTACAAAAGGTAGAGAATTAGTGGTAGTCCCTACTACTTGTGGTACCGGTTCAGAAGTAACTAATATTAGTATAACAGAACTTACTAATATGAAGACTAAAAAAGGATTAGTTCTTGATATTTTATTCCCAGATAGAGCTGTTTTAATTCCAGAATTATTAAAAGGTTTACCATATAGATTTTTTGCAACAAGCTCTGTGGATGCATTAATTCATTGCGTTGAGTCATTTATGTCTCCAAAAGCAAATCCGTATACAGAAATGTTTTCGCTAGAAGGTATACGCATGATTATTGAAGGATATAAATATGTATTAGAAAATGGACCTGATTCTTGGGTAGATAAAGTAGATGAATTTTTAATTGCGAGTAACTTTGGTGGAATTGCATTTGGAAATGCAGGTTGTGCAGCAGTTCATGCTCTAAGTTTTCCTCTAGGGGGAGTGCACCACATTCCGCATGGAGAAGCTAATTTACTAATGTTTATGCCTGTATTTACTAAGTATAAAGATAAAAAACCGGTTGGTAAAATCAATCAGTTTGAAAAGATTATTGCAGATATCTTAGGTTGTGATAACGAAAAGGCGTTAGATGAGTTCCAAAAATTATTACAAAAAATTATTGCAACTAAACCACTAAAAGAATATGGAATGATGGAAAATGAAATTGACCAATTTGGTGAAAGCGTTGTAAAAGAACAACAAAGATTGTTAAATAACAACTATGTTGAATTGACACTAGATGAACTAAAAGCAATTTATAGAAGTTGCTGGTAGAAAGTGAAGGGTACTAAGATATTAGTGCCCTTTCTAAACATATCTATGACATTAAAATTAACATATAACAGAGCTATACGAAGATAAATTACAAAATAACCCATATTTATCTATAATTGTAAAATAAATTTTGAAAATTTTATTGACATTTTATTAAATAAATATTATAATTAATAAGTAAATTAAAAAAAATATTTAATAAAGTCGATCACACACATAAAGGAGAATACTAATATGATTTCTAAAGAACAATATATTGAGAGCCTAAGAAAAATGAATTTTGATTTATACGTTCTAGGAGAAAAAGTAGACAATGCTGTGGATAACCCGATTATTAGACCTTCATTAAACTCAATTGCAGCGACTTATGAAGTTGCCGAAGATGAGCAATATGCAGACTTAATGACTGCAACTTCTTCTTTAACTGGCAAAAAAATTAACAGATTTACACATTTACATCAAAATCCTGAAGATTTAGTTAAAAAAGTAAAAATGCTACGTCTATTAGGACAAAAAACAGGTTCATGTTTTCAAAGATGCGTAGGAATGGATGCAGCAAATGCAGTATTTTCAACAACTTTTGAAACAGACGAAGCATACGGAACAGATTATCACCAAAGATTTATTAAGTTCTGGACATATATTCAAGATAACGACTTTGTAGTAGATGGAGCAATGACTGACCCAAAAGGTGACCGTTCAAAATCTCCGTCAGCACAAGAAGATCCTGATTTATATTTAAGAGTGGTTGAGCGTAGAGAAGACGGGGTAGTGGTACGTGGATGTAAAATTCACCAAACTGGTATGGTAAACTCCCATGAAGTATTGGTAATGCCTACAGTTGCTATGCGACCAGCAGATAAAGATTATGCAATATCTTTTGCAGTTCCTGCAGATAGTGAAGGCATTTTATTAATATACGGCCGTCAATCATGTGATACACGTAAACTTGAAAAAGATGCGGATATAGACTTAGGAAACCAAGAATTTGGTGGCCATGAGACAATAGTATACTTTAATGACGTATTTGTACCAAACGAAAGAATTTTTATGGATGGCGAAACCGATTTCGCAGGAATGATGGTTGAGCGTTTTGCAGGATATCACAGACAATCTTACGGTGGATGTAAAGCTGGCGTAGGTGATGTTTTAATTGGGGCAACTGCATTAGCTGTAGAATATGCAGGTGCAGAAAAAGCATCTCATGTTAAAGATAAGATAATAGAAATGAACCATTTAAATGAAACTCTATATTCATGCGGATTAGCATGTTCTGGAGCAGGTAAAAACACAAAAGCCGGCAACTGCCTAGTAGATTTACTGTTAGCTAACGTTTGTAAGCAAAATGTAACTCGTTTCCCTTATGAAATTACTAGATTAGCAGAAGACTTAGCAGGTGGATTGATGGTAACTATGCCTTCAGAGCAAGACTATAATAATCCAAAACTTAGACCGATCATAGAAAAATATCTAAAAGGAGTGGCTAGTGTATCAACTGAAGACAGAATGAGAATATTACGTCTTATCGAAAATATCACTCTAGGAGCAGCTGCTGTAGGATATAGAACAGAGTCTATGCATGGTGCAGGTTCACCACAAGCTCAAAGAATTATGATTTCTCGCCAAGTAAATATGAACGAGAAAAAACAATTGGCTAAAAACATTGCACACATTAAAAACTAATTAGGGGGGAATTTAAATAAATGGAAGATATTAAAGAATTATATACTTCAAAACTTGTAACTTCAGATGAAGCTGCTCTAAAAATCAAATCCAATGACCGAGTATTTTTCGGTCATGCGGTTGCAGAGCCTACGACTTTAATAGAAGCTTTAGTAAGGAATAAAGAAGAATTCTCAAATGTAGAGATTTGCCATTTAGTGTATTTGGGTAATCCTGATTATGTACTACCGGAAAATAAAGAGCATTTTAGAAATAACTCTTTATTTGCAGGAGCTGCAACAAGAAAGCCGATAGCCGAAAACCGTGCAGATTTTACGCCAATGTATTTTAGTGAGATACCAGGTTGTTTCAGAGATGGGTATATCCCATTAGATGTATATGCATTCCAGTGTGCACCTCCAGATGAGAATGGGTATGTTAACTTAGGTGTTTCAGTTGACTATGCACTTGCGGGAATTGAAACTGCAAAAACTGTTATTGCAGAAGTTAATGATAGAGTTCCTCGTGTAGGCGGAGCTGCACAAGTGCATATTTCTGAAATAGATTATATTATAGAAAGTAATAAAGAAATATTTGAAATAAAACCTCCAGTCATAGGAGAAGTGGAGAAAAAAATTGGAGCGTATATTGCTGATTTAATTCCAGATGGTGCTACCCTACAATTGGGGATTGGCTCTATGCCAGATGCTATTCTAACTTTTTTACATGAGAAAAAAGATTTAGGGATACACACAGAGATGCTTTCGGATGGCGTTATAGATCTTATTGAAAGCGGAGTAATTAATGGTAGCCAAAAGAATATTAATAAAGGGAAAGTAGTTACTACTTTTATTATGGGTACACGCAGGTTATATGATTTTGTTGATGGTAACCCTATGATAGAAGCTTACCCAGTAGATTATACAAATAACCCATATAATATCGCTAAAAATGATAATGTTATAGCAGTTAATGCTTGTATACAAGTAGATTTAATGGGGCAAGTGGTATCTGATTGCATAGGTACACGCCAATTTTCTGGAGTAGGAGGCCAAGTAGACTTCGTTCGTGGAGCAAGATTATCAAAAGGTGGCAAAGCTATTATCGCTATTGGTTCCACTACAGCAGATGGAAAAATCTCAAAAATTGTACCATTTTTAGACCACGGTGCTGCCGTTACTACTAGTAGAACAGATGTAGATTATATAGTAACTGAGTATGGGGTAGCAAGACTACGTGGAAAATGCTTAAGAGAACGTGCAAAATTATTAATAGATATTGCACATCCTAAGTTTAGAGACAGTTTAATGGAAGAGTTTAATAAAAGATTTCCTAGCTAATAAAAAAATCTAATCTAGTAAAGTTCTAGATTAGATTTTTTTCTATGCATAATATTTGCTATAATAGGCTAATAACAGATCTACTACTTTTCCGTAACTTTGGGTTCCAGCCTGCACGCCGTTAGACTTTAAAAAAGCGTTATTTATATTATCCGCAACCACTTCAACTTCACCCTCGAATTGATCCCAAAAAGCGTTACCATAGTCTAAATCTCGACGTATTGAATCAGACATAACATTGTTATTAATATTTGCTAATAATTCAAAGTTACTAGACGCTAAGGCATTGCTTACGTACGCAATAGATAATAGGTAACCCGAGTATTGAAAGTCAAGATCCGGATGATTTGCACATGTTATAAAAGCTATAAAATTGCATTGATCTTCAAAACCATATCCACGCTGATGAGCCATCTCATGGCATGTGGTTGATGGAATATACATACTAGGAATAGCAACATTTACATTTGGTTCACCTGTAAAAGGAGAGTACATTCCTGTAATTGAAGTATAATTTAATAGTGGTGATATCATAAATGGTTTAACATTCCCATAGTTACCTGCAAGAGAAATAAACTCGCTACTTAAAGTATCATATCCTAGTTGGGCTCTATTAAATATGTCTTTATAATCACCAAACATTTCTACAACGCCTTCATCATTTTCGGGCAATTTCTCTCTTATTCCATCTGCAGTTTCAAGCAGATAACTATACAGTTGGCCTAACTCATCTGTAGTATATTCCGCAATTTCAAGCCCTTCTGCAACACCAAATTGTGGACGTTTATAATTAAGTCCCCATAATAATTCAAAGCTCGAAAATAAAACGGCAATTATTACGGCAATATTTAATAAGTATCTTCCTAGGATGATATAAAATATTTTATAGTTTTTGATTATATTATAAATAGTATATAATAAATATCCAACAAAAAATATCGCAAATAAAAATACTAAAACTTCAAATACAGAAAATGGGAAAAATCCAACAGAGTAGCTAAGAATTTTTATTATAAATTTATTAATCCCTAATGAATAATATTTTTCCCACCATTCTGGAAATTCTTGATAACTTCTATTGAGCAGTAAGGAAAAAGGAATTAATAATAGTAATAATAGCTTGATTATGGTAGATTTTTTTAGATTAGTTTGTTGCATAGTAGGTTTTTGTAAGTTCATGTGGTGCA
>MDJN01000127.1 GCA_001995005.1 Candidatus Parepulonipiscium sp. PG-Nun2H_MBin03
TTATGACAGGTGTATCTCACACGCACCAGACGGGCGAAGAGTTTGCTCTTAAGCTTATGAATTATCTAAATGCCACTGTGGCAAAATGGAAGGCTGACACAGGCCTGGGGTTTGCACTGTATGGCAGCCCAGCAGAATCATTATGTTATAGGTTTGCTAAGATTGACCTTGCGAAGTTTGGTTCTATTGAAGATATTACGGATAAGGGATATTATACAAATAGTTACCATGTGGATGTACGAGAAGAGATTGATGCTTTTTCCAAGCTGAAGTTTGAGAGCCGTTTTCAAAATATATCGACTGGCGGGTGCATATCTTATATCGAAATTCCTCATATGGCACATAACCTAGAGGCTCTTAAGCATATGATACGCTATATTTATGAGAATATTCAATATGCTGAGTTTAATACTAAATCAGATTATTGTCATGTATGCGGATTTGAAGGCGAGATTGTTATAAACCATGAGCTTGACTGGGAATGTCCAAATTGCCACAACAAAGACCAAGGGCGAATGAACGTTATAAGAAGAACGTGCGGTTACCTAGGCGACAATTACTGGAATAACGGTAAGACTAAGGAAATTAATAACAGAGTGTTGCATATATAGGGTCAAGGGACGCAGTCACTTGTGGGGTCAGTGTCCACCCTAATAAATGTCTAGTTACTCTCGAGTGTTGCATATATAGGGGTGCGGGGCAAATGCCCCTAATGCCCCCTTAGTATTTTATTAGTACAATTGGCTTAATTAAGTCTGCTGGCTTATCTTTCATTAACATAAGAGCTTCTTCAACTTTATCCAATCCTTCAAATTTATGAGTAATCATTTTGCTAGGGTCAACTCTACCAGCTTTTATAATGTCTAGTAATCTTTCCATTCTGCGTCGGCCGCCCGGCATCAATCCTCCAGCGATTGTTTTATGACCCATACCAACGCCCCATTCTGCACGAGGTATTTTCACAAACTCACCCTCACCCAGGTAATTTACATTTCCGATAATTCCACCGGCTTTTAACACTTTAATTGCAGTTGCAAAAGTATCATTGTCTCCGCCTGCAATAATTACTTTGTCAACGCCTTTATTGTTTGTAAGTTTCATCACCTGTTCTTCAATAGAACCATTTCTGTAATTAATAATTTCAGTTGCACCATATTCTCTTGCTAAGTCGGTACAATTTTTTCTAGATCCCACAGCATAAATTTGTGCCGCACCACGCAATGCACATCCTGCAACTGACATAAGCCCAACAGGCCCAACTCCTATTACAAGTACATTGTCTCCATATTGGATATCCGCAAGTTCAGCACCGTGAAATCCTGTAGACATCATATCACATGCCATAACTGCTGATAAGTCGTCTATTTCATCTGGGATTATGGCAAGGTTACCGTCTGCATCGTTTACATGAAAATACTCTGCAAATACACCATCTTTGAAGTTTGAAAATTTCCATCCTGAAAGCATGCCTCCAGAGTGCATTCCAAATCCGCCTTGAGCTTCCACTGAGTTCCAATCTGGTGTAATGGCTGCTGTTATAACTCGGTCACCTTTTTTGAAATCTTTTACCAATTCTCCTACTTCTTCAATTATTCCGATTGCTTCATGGCCTAAAATCATGTCAGTTCGTTCACCTATTGCACCTGCCCAAACAGTGTGAATATCTGAAGTACATGGTGAAAGTGCTGTTGGTCTAACTAGAGCATCATTTGGTCCTATAGTCGGTTTTTCCTTTTCTACCCAACCTATAGAGCCTATTTTTTTCATTGCAAAACCTTTCATAAATACAACCTCCATATATTAATATTTGTGATTATTCTACCACATTTTAGGAAATATGTCAATTTTTTCTTAATAAATTTTAATTATCTGTGGTCACATAATGGGGATTTGGCACTTTTACCACTTCTGTGCTGGTATTGTGCTGGTATAGAAGATGAAATTTGCTCTTGCTATTCATGAGTATATATATTATTATAGCAATAAGAATGGGGACGGGGTCCTTTGTAGAGGGGCGGTGCCCCTCAAACACCCCCTTATAGACTCATAAGAATTTAAAAAAATGGAGGATTTTACATGAAGAAGGCTTTAATAATTATTGATTATGTTTATGATTTTGTGGCGGATGATGGTAAATTAACTTGCGGGAAATGTGCCCAAAGCATTGATGAATTTATCTCTACAAAAGTGAAAGATTTCTCTCTTGCAGGAGATTTTGTTGTAACAGCAATCGACTTGCACGACGCTCAAGACTTATTTAACAAAGAGCGGGAAATGTTTCCAGCGCATTGCTATGACCAAAAAGGCCAAGCGTTATATGGCAAAACAAGGCAGGCAGTGGCAGACACGCCGCCTAGCCAATATATAGCTGTTAACAAAAATCGGTACTCTGCTTTTTTTGGCACAAACTTAGACCTTAAGTTAAAAGAGCGTAATGTGCATGAAATCCATCTAACGGGCGTGTGCACTGATATTTGCATTCTTCATACGGCAATTGACGCTTATAACCTCGGGTATGACATCACAATCTATAAAGATGGGGTTGCAAGTTTTAATACATTAGGGCATGAGTATGCATTAGAACATTTTAAAAATATCTTAGGAGCAACGGTTATATAATAATATGGATACAAAAAGGACGGAAACGATGACTAGGCAAAAGAAAATTATCATATCAGTTACAACTATTGTAGCAGCATTATTTTTAATAGGCTCATATTTCGTCGGAAATTACTTCATAGAATATATGTTGGGCAGAAAGGACAGCGATTATGACGACGCTCTTTCTCCTTCATATGATAAGCCTGCAGCAGAAGTTGAAAATAGACAAGCTGCTAATTTAGCCGTAGCTAAGTTACAAGCAGAAGTTGGATTTGACGAAGTATATATACAATCAAGAGACGGCGAGTCCTTGTATGGTAAAATTTATGTACAACCAGATTCAAACCTCTGGGCAATAGTCGTGCATGGTTACACCTCAACCCATAATTCAGTACAAGATGTTGCCACAGAGTATTATAATAGAGGGTATAACGTACTTACCCCAGATCTTAGGGCACATGGCAACTCTAGTGGCGAATACATCATGCTAGGGCATGAGGATGGTCCGGATATTGTTGAGTGGGCACATTATATAGATCATGCAGATGCTAGTATTGTTTTGCACGGATTTTCTATGGGTGCTGCAACTGTTATGATAGCCGCTGGCGAAGATGATTTGCCTGAAAATGTTGTTGCTGTTATAGAAGACAGCGGATATACAACAGCCATTCAAATGATGAAAGAGCAACTTAAATTTAGGTTCGGATTGCCGTCTTTTCCTATAGTAAATATCTCAAATATCATATCTATTGTGAAAACAGGCTTAAATTTTAACGACCCTAAACCAATTGAGTCTATACAAAATTGCGATTTGCCAATGTTGTTTATTCATGGCGATGAAGATAATTATGTATTACAATATATGCAAATGGAATTGTACAATTCTTATCAGGGTGAAAAGGACTTTCTTATAATAGAAGGGGCTGGGCACACTGCCGGAAGATATCTGGTGCCAGATATTTACTACACGTATGTTTTTGACTTTTTAGACAAGTATGTTCAGTAAAAGAGTTATACTTGTCCTTTGCAACACATATATATATGCATATAGGGGGGCGGTTTCACATCGTTCTTAGGCATTGTTTAAAAAAAAATAAGGAGGTTTAGGTTGTGGATTTTATGTTTATGTTTAAGGCCGCCATTCTGGGGGTTGTGGAGGGATTAACAGAATTTCTACCAGTTTCTTCAACAGGTCATCTGGTTATCTTCTCAAACTTAATTGATTTTTATTCTCATTCTAGCAAAGAATTTGTGGATATGTTTAATATGGTAATACAGCTAGGAGCCATACTTGCAGTGGTTATTTTATACCGCAAAAAGATTATTGATACTATCTTAAATTTATTCCCATCTAAAAATACACCTCTTGAAGATAGCGGTATGTATTTTTGGGGCATGATAGTTATTTCTTGCATTCCGGCAGCAGCCATCGGCATACCGTTTGATGATTTGGTAGAATATTACTTATTTAATCCAACTACAGTTGCAACAGCATTATTTTTTGGTGGTATACTTATGATAATTGCAGAGTCAAAGCTCAGAAAGCATAGCAATGTTTCATTGTCTAAAATTACAATAACTCCACGCCAAGCTATAATCATTGGTTTATTTCAAGTTTTTTCTATAATCCCTGGCGTTTCTCGTTCTGCATCCACCATTATCGGAGGCTGGGTGGCGGGGCTTGGCACAGTGGCAGCTGCTGAATATTCTTTCTTTCTTGCCATTCCGGTAATGTTTGGTCAAGCATTGCTAAATATTTTAGATGCAAGAGGAAATTTGGTATCTATGGAATGGATGGCATTATTTGTTGGGTTTGCGGTATCTTTTATTGTGGCTCTTTTGGTTATAGGCTCATTTTTAGACTTCTTAAAGAAAAAGCCAATGAAGTTATTCGCATATTACCGTATGATATTTGCATTTTTAGTTTTGGCATATGGATTATTTTTCCCTTGGAAATAGAAAACATAGAAATAACAAATAGTTATTTATTAGAGTTATCCCTCTGAAAGAAACTCCCGCCGAGTTTCTTTTTTTTTAGTCCCACCAATCCTCTTTATTTTCAACTTGTTTATATCTCTTGCTTACTTCCATAGTTTTTTTGGTCTTAAGCTCTTCTTTTGCTATCTGACTTATTATAAAAAGCGGTATTGATAAGAAGATCATCCCCGGCTTTATGAATACAGCACATATTACTATAATAGCAAATACTATGGCTGATATTTTGTTAATCTGAGCCTTTTTTAGAGCAGTCTGTTCTCTTACAATTTTATTAATCTCTCGGTTTTCCTTCATGTTATCATAAGTCATTGAAATATCTTTAATTATTTGTTTCACCTAAAACACCTCCCATCTATAAGTTCTAATCTTACAAGCCATATTCATAAAATATTTAAGACCCAATTTTAAAAGGTGATACTATGAATGATTATAACAATCAATTAGATTATGAAATCAACTCTGAACTTATGAAAATTTGCAAGTGTATACTACCTTACCTTGAAAGGGATACGCAAAGAAATGTTGCAATTGGACTTAAAATACTTGAGTTAATAAACACAGTAAAATTCTTTGAAGATATAAATAACTCTCTTTCTGTACAAAAAGATGAGGATTGGCAAAAAGCTCTTTTGCTTGATGTTAGCAAAAATTTAAATCCCGATAAGGCATATATGATAGAAGCGTTGCTTAAGGCAAATGAAATTAACACCATTTTAAATACCGAAGCGCCACCCAACCAAAATTCAGATGATTTTATCAAAACCATCTCCCCTATGTTAGATGATAAACAACAACAGATCCTGTCTTTATTTACAACACTACTTAATTAGATAGGAGCATCCATATGAACTCAGAAAAGCACACCACCCTCAAAAACATTGATTCAAATTCCATTCTTTGCATAAACGAACAAATATCAAAAATCTCATCTAATGACATTACTGAGCTTTTAACTACTTTTCTTTCCATTACCAATAGGGTAGAAAATTTGGCTCCTGAACATAAAGTGGAACTTCTTTCTGCCATAGGCAAAAATTTAAGTCCTGATAAGAAAATTCGTTTTGAGATGCTGGGTAAACTTATAAAGTAAAATTACGGGTGCGCATACAGGCACCCTATTTTTTTATTTTTCTATTTTGCAACTATATTTACTAACTTATTTTTTACATATATCTCTTTTACAATTTGCTTATTCTTAAGTTTGTTACTGGCTGCTTCTTTAGCTTTTTGTATTATTACGTCTTGTTCTGTGGTTGCATCAACTTTAATTTTTCCGGCCATCTTTCCGCTTATTTGTACCACAATCTCAATTTCATCATCTTGCATTTTTTCTTTATCATATTCAGGCCATACTCTATCAAATATGCTGTCTGTATTGCCTAATTTTTCCCACAGTTCCGAGCTTATATGAGGTACCATAGGGGATAATAATATAATTAAAGTATCTATGGTTTCTTTATCTATGCCGCCTAGTCGCTTTTGCATATCCACCAATTTATTTGTATATTCCATAAATCCGCTGACTACGGTATTTAAGCTGAAATTTTCCATACGCACAGTTATGTCATAAATCAACTTATGTCGCACTCTTTCCAAATCTTTTGTTGCGTCTATTGGCTTATTTGTGGTCACCAGTCTCCACACTTTGTTTAAAAATCTGTGGACTCCGTCAATTCCGTTGTCGTCCCATTCGCTGTCAAACTCTGGTGGCCCAATAAATAATTCATACATACGCAGTGAATCGCAACCATATTTTTCCACCAGACCATCAGGGGAGACGACATTTCCTTTAGATTTGCTCATCTTGATGTTATTTTTTGTAACCATACCTTGATTAAATAATCTAGTAAACGGTTCTTTAAAGTCCACCACGCCTATATCATATAAAAATTTATTATAAAAACGGGCATATAATAAATGCAATACTGCATGCTCAATCCCGCCTACGTACATATCTACGGGCAGCCACTCTTGCATCTTATTTTTGCTTACCAACTCTTCTTTATTTTTAGGGTCTACATATCTTAAATAATACCAAGAAGAGCCCGCCCATTGTGGCATTGTATTTGTCTCTCGCTTGGCAGGGCCGGCACATTTTGGACATGTTGTGTTGACCCAGTCTGATATATCTGCTAGTGGTGACTCTCCAGTTCCTGTTGGTTCATAACTTTTTACGTCTGGTAAAGTTATTGGTAAATCACTTTCTTTTACACCAACTATGCCACAACATTCGCAATGAACAACTGGTATAGGCTCACCCCAGTAACGTTGTCTTGAAAATACCCAGTCTCGCAATGTATAGTTGGTAGTTTTTTTGCCTATATTTTTTTGCTCCAAATAATCTAATATCAGCGTCTTAGCTTCTGCAGCTTTCACGCCGTTAAATTGTTCTGAATTTACCATAAGCCCATCTTCTGTATAAGCTTCTGTTAAATCTTGCACAGCTCCATCTTTGGCAATAACTTGCACTATGGGCAAATTAAATTTTGTAGCAAACTCAAAATCTCGTGCGTCATGTGCTGGCACACACATAATTGCACCTGTACCATAATCATTTAAAACATAGTCTGCAATCCAAATAGGTACTTTGTTCCCATTTAAAGGATTGATTGCATATCTGCCTAAAAACACACCAGTCTTTTCTTTGTCTGTCATTCTGTCTACAGAAGATTTGGTGGAGCTTTGGAAGACATATTTTTCCACGGCTTCTTTGCACTCTGGTGATACAAGTTCATCAACCAATGCATTCTCTGGAGCCAGCACCATAAATGTTGCACCGTATAAAGTGTCTGGTCTTGTAGTAAATACTTTAACCTCTTTATCTATGCCATCTACTTTAAAGTCTATTTCTGCTCCATAACTTTTGCCTATCCAATCTGCTTGCATCTTCTTAACTTTTTCTGGCCAATCCAAATCTTCCAAATCGTCCAACAGTCTGCTGGCATATTCTGTAATTTTTAACATCCATTGACGCAAGTTTTTCTTTGTGACCACGCTTCCGCACCTGTCGCAGCATGCCTCTTTCACTTCTTCATTGGCAAGCCCAGTTTTGCACGATGGGCACCAGTTTATTGGCATCTCTTTTTCGTAAGCTAAGCCAGCCTCAAACATTTTTAGAAAAATCCATTGAGTCCACTTGTAAAAGTCTGGGTCAGTTGTATTAATTTCTTTTTCCCAGTCATATATTGCACTTATCTCTTCTAATTGTCTCTTAAAGTTTTCCACATTTTCTGCCGTGGCAATTGCGGGGTGCATTTTTTGTGCAATGGCATAATTTTCTGCCGGCAACCCAAATGCGTCCCACCCCATTGGGTGCAGCACATATTTCCCATGTAATATTTGGTATCTGCTCCATACATCAGATAACACATATCCTCTCCAATGGCCAACATGTAACCCATTTCCTGACGGATATGGAAACATATCAAGACAATAGTAATTTTGTTTATCCTCGCTTGGTTGGTTAATCGGTTCGTCTTTCCATTTTTGTCGCCACTTCTTTTCTATGGCATTAAAATTATACTCCATGATTTCTCCTTATACTTATAATTGTTCTATGATAAGCTTTTTCGCAAATGTTAATGCATCATTAATTTTTGTAGTATCTTTTCCGCCTGCTTGTGCCATGTTTGGCCGTCCGCCACCTTTTCCGTCAACAATCATGGCACTCTTAGAGATAATTTTACCACAATGGATTTGTGACACATCTTTTGTTGCTGAGCAAACTAAATTAACTTTGTCCGTAATGGATGCTAAAAAGATTACGCTGGTGCCTAGTTTATCTCTAAAAGTGTCGCTAATTTGTTTAAGCTCATCTATACTTTTGTTTTCTAGCTGTTTTACCAATACTTTAACTCCGTTTTTCTCGTCCGTTTCATTTGTAATATCTGATATTTCAAAACGGCTTAGTTGAGATTTTAATTTACTATTTTCTTGTTCAATCTCTTTATTGGTCTTAATTAGGGTTGTCACTTTTTTAGTAATTTCACCTTTTTTAGCCTTAACTAGTTTTGATATTTCATCAAGTTCTGCCTCAACATTATTAAAATATCTTATGGCACCCATTCCAGTCAATGCCTCAATTCTTCTAACTCCAGAAGCAACACCCACTTCAGATATTATCTTAAATGCTCCTATTTTAGCCGTATTGTCAATATGCGTTCCTCCGCAAAGTTCTATAGAATAATCATTCATATTGACTACACGCACTTTATCTGAATATTTTTCGCCAAATAGTGCCATCGCTCCCATTTTTCTTGCCTCATCAATAGACATTTCTAAAATATCTATATTGAAGCCCTGCAGAATTTGCTCATTTACCAGTGTTTCCACTTGATTAATTTGCGTAGGCGTTAACGGTTCAAAATGTGTATAGTCAAATCTTAATCTATCTTTATTCACATTTGAGCCAGCCTGCTCTATATGAGAGCCTATAACTGTGCGCAATGCCTTTTGTAACAGATGTGTTGCGCTGTGGTTTCTGCTTGTATTTAGCCTAGTTACATCATCTACAGTAAGCGTTGCATCTTGTCCTTTTTCCATATGCCCTTTAGTCACCTTAGCATAATGAGCAATTTTTCCGCCTGCAACTTTTGTTGTGTCTATTACCGTTGCCTCTCCTGTTGCAGTTACAATAATTCCAACATCTCCTGCTTGCCCACCACTTTCTGCATAAAACGGCGTTTTGCCAGTGATTATATAAATATAATCATCAACGCTTGCACTTTCTAATATTTTATCATTTGTGGTCATAAATTTGATAGGTTGAGTCAATTGTTTTTGTGTATATCCATTAAACTCAGTTTTTATATCTGTAGGCAACTGATTAAATATAGTTTCATCTGCCCCCATATAACTTGTTTGTGCCTGTGCATTTCTTGCCCGCACACGCTGATTTTCCATCTCTTTTTTAAACTCATCCTCATCAAGGGTAAGCCCTTTTTCGGCCAAAATCTCATAAGTTAAGTCTATCGGAAAACCATAGGTATCATATAATTTAAAGCAGGCTGCTCCATCTAGCATTTTTTCACCTGTTTGTTCTAATGTGGTGATATAGCTTTCTAATATATTTAGTCCTTGCTCTATAGTTTGGTTGAAATTACTTTCTTCAACGCTTAATGATTTTAAGATATAATCTTCTTTTTCTGCAAGCTCTGTGTACTCATTTTTGGAATTTTCTATTACAGTTTTAATTAACGGTTCTAAGAAGGCACCTGCAATCCCGAGCATTTTACCATGTCTTATGGCACGCCTAATTAGTCTACGCATAACGTAGCCTCTGCCCTCATTGGAAGCTCTGATACCATCTGAAGACATAAATACCACTGAGCGTATATGGTCTGTAATTACTCTAATAGAAACATCTGCTTTTGCATCTTCACCATATTTTACATCAGCCAACTCGCACACTTTGTCACGGATTGCCTTTATCGTGTCTACATCAAATAAAGTGTGCACCCCTTGCATCAAGGCAGCAAGCCTTTCAAGTCCCATCCCAGTATCAATATTTGGGGAGCCTAGCGGAGTGTATGAGCCATCAGCATTTTTATCAAATTGGGTAAATACCAAATTCCAGAATTCAAGATATCTGTCACAATCGCAACCTATTGCACAATTTGGGTCACCGCAGCCATATTCCACTCCTCTATCATAATATATTTCCGAGCAAGGTCCACACGGCCCTACCGTACCTACTTCCCAGAAATTATCTTCTTTCCCCATATAAAAAATTCTGTCCTTAGGCACGCCTATTTCATTATGCCAAATTTCTGCCGCTTCCTCATCGTCTTTATACACAGTTACGTACAGTTTATCTTTCGGAATTTCAAGCACTTCGGTTACAAATTCCCACGACCAGGCAATTGCCTCATTTTTAAAGTAATCTCCAAATGAAAAGTTGCCTAACATTTCAAAGAAGGTGCCATGCCTTGCTGTTTTGCCTACATTTTCAATGTCCCCTGTACGTATGCATTTTTGACAAGTAGTAATTCTTTTTGCGGGTGGCACTTCTTGCCCTGTAAAATATGCCTTAAGCGGTGCCATTCCTGCATTTATCAGTAGCAAACTCTTATCATTTTGTGGGACCAGAGAAAAACTTTTTAAACGCAGGTGATTTTTGCTTTCAAAAAAGGTTAAAAACATCTCTCTTAATTCATTTAATCCGTAATATTTCATTTGTATCCTCCATAATATTTTATTGTACTTTTTAGTATCTTTTTGACTTATATATTGGTATATACTCTTCTAAGCATAGGTTAAAATTATACATTTTTATTGCATGATTTATTCCTACATATCTATAATGATATGGCCTGTAACTAATGTTAGTTATGTCTTCTTTATCTTTTGGGTATCTTAGGATAAATCCAAAATTTTTACAATTATAGTCTAACCACTTTTTATGAAAAGTAATATCAAACTCATAAATATTTGAATTTCTTTGAGACATTATTGTTGTCATAACATCAATTGCTGTACCTAATTGATGTTCACTCTTACCAGCTTGTATAATTTCTGGCATAGTGGTTAAAAATTTTAATTCTGCGTCTCTGCACGTTTTTAAATACAGCGAGTTTTGGCATGCATATGACCTATATCCTGAATATAACCTTAATGCTGTTAACCCTTCATTTTGCATAGATTTATTCATCTTATAAAACATCAATAGAGTATTTTCTTCAAGCCATATATTTGATATAGGCTCTAATAGTAGCTTTGTTGGTCTATACTTTTCGGGTAACGTATAGTTTTGATTTATTAATTGTAGATAATCCACTTATTTCTCACCTTTTATGTGGTACTTAAATAAATTATATATTACCAAAACTTGTATTGTCAATTAATGTATGGGTGAAATTGCGTTAATCTAATTTGTATTTTTTACTAAAAGTTCTAGAATAATTCGGTGTTTATAGAGGTTAGTGTGGCACCGTCCCTTGATCCAAAATCAATTTGATTAGTTACTCCATTGTAAAATTTATGCCCTCCTGATATATTATAAACTTTTGTAAACCCATAGTTTAATAGTATGTTTTGAGCTGCATTCCCTGTAACACCTTTATTGCAATAAACAATTATTATCTTATCTTTATCTAATAAGGCTAATTTTTCCCTAAGCATATCATGTGGAATATTAATAGCCCCTTCAATGTGAGATGAATTATATTCGTGTTCTGTTCTTACATCAACTAACTGTATGTTATCTCCTAATTTTTGTATGTTATCTATAGTTACAATTTGTCTATTTTCATTTATAGCATTATTTAGTATCATTCCTGTATAAACTACAGGATCTTTTGCGGTGGAAAACGGCGGTGCATATGACAAGTCTAGGTCAAACAGCTCATTTACCTTAGCTTCATAAGTTATTAAAGTTGCAATTACATCTATCCTTTTGTCCACTCCATACTCACCAATTATTTGTGCGCCTAGCAGTTTGCCAAACTTCTTATCTGCTATGGCTTTTATAACCATCTCTCGCCCGTCCATATACAGTGGTCTGTTCGGCTTTATATTATGACATACCACAACTTCAATGCCCAATGCAATTGCTTCCGCTTCCGTCATACCAGTGCTGCCTATAGTCGTTTCAAACACTTTACATACCGATGTGCCCAGGCCTCCTCTGTAGCTTAATGTGCCACCTGTTATCACATCTCCTGCAATTCTGCCCGTTTTATTTGCAATCGTACCCATAGCTCTGTACATCGGCTTACCCGTAATCATAGAAAATGTTTCAACGCAATCTCCGCATGCATAAATATCTTTTATGCTAGTCTTCATATGTTTATCTACTTTAATTGCACCTGATTTTCCCAATATTATTCCCACGCTTTTTGCAAGTGAAACATTGGGCTCCACTCCTGTTGCAATAACTACCATTTCCGTTTGTATTATCTCGCCGGTATTAAGTTTTACATACTTTTCTGATATTTCTATTACTTGAATACTTGTCCTAATTTTTACGCCTTTTGCCTTCAAAACTTCTTTTAAATATTTTGACATATCTGCGTCGAAAGTCGGCATTATTCTGTCCTCCTGTTCTAGCAAAGTTACGTCTAAATTTAGTTTTATTAAACTCTCATACAGTTCAAGTCCTATAAATCCTGTTCCAACTACCAGAGCTGTTTTTGGCTTATTAATTGTTGCAAAGTGTTTTATATCTTGTGCATCTTTTATGCTTCTTAGGCAAAATGCATTGTTTATCCCTTTTATATTTGGTACACGAGCCCTGGCACCAGTGGCTATAACCAGTTTATCATACGTATCAACTAATATATTATTATTTTCTAAATCTTTTACGGTCACTGTTTTAGATTCAGCGTTTATATCTATAACTTCATGACTTGTTTTTATATTTATTCTGTACCTACTTTTAAAAAATTCAACGTCCCTAGGAGTTAAGTCGTCTATATCATCAACTTGCCCTCCAATATAGTATGGCATACCACAGCTTGAATAAGAGATAAAAGTATCTCTATCATAAATCACAATTTCAGCAAACTCGTTATTTCTTCTAGCTTTTGCAGCTGCAGATGTGCCTGCCGCCACCGCACCTATTATTATTATTTTCATACGTAACGCAAAGACCCTTTCGCTGCCTTTTGCTCTCCTCTCTTCCTCTTTAGTATTACACCACTATCTCTGCTTTTCTAACATTAAATATAGTATCTATCATACCATATATCATTGGTACTAACGAAATAATAGGAAGTATCAATAACAATAAAGTAACAAATATAATTTTTGCCATTGTAGTTAATTTTGCCTTTATAACTAGTGAGACTATCCCCCACATGCCTGTTGCATAAAACATTATAGTTAACATAGTCAGCAAGTTAATCCCAACTTCTGCCACGGTATAGCTTGGGCTCATTATAATTATCCATATAGTCATAATTAACAACACCATAGTAAATTTACTTAACCGATAATTTAGCAGTTGATTTACAACAGTGTCTGTGCCCTCTCTTTTTTGCGTAATATTTACTGTAATAAAAGATATTAGAAGTGCACTGCCAAACAATGTCCCTTCATATATGCTACCCATAATTTCGTATAATAAATAATATGCAGTGTCATCTACAGTTGTTGCAGTTTGGCTTAAGACATCTTTAATCATTAACATATATTCATTATATAAGCTAATTCCAAATTCATATCTCATAACTTGCTCTTGTAAAAGCAGCCCTCCCCAGATTATTACACCTATTACTAATATAATATATGGATAATTTACAAAGCGATTTTCATTAAATTTTATTATTGTATACGCCGGAAACAGTACCATTACTGTATAAGTTACTATGTTTATTAAACTATCTGATAACAGATACATAAGTAATATAGTTATCAAATCAACAACTATATACTCACTTTTTAATTTAATTCCATGATGAAATTTTACCAGCGGGATAGTTAATAAAGGCAGAAAAAATATTATTAAACTAGCATAAATAGATAATACACCTAATAACAAATATATAGCACTTATTCCAAATCTCGTCCTTAGTTCATCGCCATTTTTCATTTTCTTCCTCCATTACAAATGTGCTATGTACTATAGCAATTTTAGTAGTCATAAGTTTTTAATAGTAGTTGCACCAAACATTCTTTTTCAGTCGCTTCTATTAATATTTCTTCTGTGATTTGTTCACCTTTTCTAAACAATATTTTACCTGTATTATTGTAAACGTCTTTTAATAAAACTTTTCCAAAAGGAGATATAAACTCACTTTTTTGCTTTCTATGCTTTTTAATATGCTGTTCTATATGCTGTTTCAAGTGTTGTTCTTGCGTGCTTACTTGCGGTATGCTAGAACCCAGATATTCGCTCATATCCTCAAATACGCTTATAATTTTATTATCTATATAGGGCATGCCGTTATCATTTTTTTGGGTCTGTCTTGTATTTTGTGGTTTTTTTTGAACATCTATTTGAATTGTAGGTTGGGATGAGTCTTGAATTTCCTCTGCATATACTAGCTGATTTAAGTCCAGTTTCCCGTGTTTTAAATACAAATCACTTCTTTCTTTCATAGCTAACCCTCCATATCATATTAAATTTCTACATTAACTAATGCATCTATAAGTTCCCATATTTTATCTTTTCCATTTTTTGTTGTGGCTGAAAATGGTACTATTTTGTCCTGTTCTCGTAAATTTAATGCATTTTTTATAATATTAATATGTTTTTGCAACTGACTTCTATTGATTTTGTCTTGCTTAGTGGCAACTATTATAACATTTTGATGGTAATGAGAGATCCAGTCATACATCATCTTGTCATTTTCTGACGGTGCGTGCCTGATGTCCAGTAGCAAAACCACTTGCTTTAATGTCTTTCTATTTGACAGATAATTTTCTATTAATTTTCCCCAGCTTTCCCTAGATGTTTTGGATACCCTAGCGTACCCATACCCTGGTAAGTCTACAAAATTTATTACATCTTGTATATTGTAAAAGTTAATAGTCTGCGTTTTTCCTGGTTGAGAGCTTGTTCTTGCCAGTGCTTTTCTATTAATTAATGTATTTATAAGAGATGATTTACCTACGTTTGATTTGCCCGCAAATGCAATTTCGACTACTTCATTGTTCGGAAATTGTGACGGATTGCCTGCTGTTATAATTAATTCTGATTTTGTAACATTCATTTGATTTGATTTTCCTTATCTTAATTATATTCTGTTATACTGTTTTATATTTTGGTTTATTACAAAAGGTGGGCTGCGTTTAAAAAATTTTCGGGGCATAAGCCCCAAGATATTACGCATGAAGTATTTGCGTAGTTTTTTCAATAATGGACATATTAAATAAATAATCTATCACTTCATCTATTGTACTAACAGGTATTACGTCTATATTGTAGCTTTCGTATGCTTTTTGCATATTTTCTTTTGGTATAAACACAGTTTTAGCTTTTGCATAAATGGCAGCTTGGATTTTTTCCGTAACCCCGCCTACTGGATACACTTCCCCATGTATTGTAATTTCACCGGTTATAGCTATGTTTGAATTTATCGGCTTGTTAAACAACGCAGAGTATAATACACAAAACATAGCCACACCCGCAGACGGCCCATCCACTGGGGTACCGCTCGGAAAGTTTATGTGAATATAATAGTCATCAATAGCTATATTATACATCGTTTTGATTAAAGTTATAACATTATCTACTGAAGATTTTGCCATGCTTTTGCGTTTATGCGTGCCCGTGGCACCTTTTAAATGTTCTTCTTCTATTAAGCCAGTTATTTTAACCCGACCTTCACCTTTTGCAACTCTTTTCGCCACACATTGTATCTGCAACATGTTGCCAGTCCCATGGCCTGAAACGGCAAGGCCATTTATTTTGCCTATATAAATTTCATTATCAACAAATTTTGGTCTAATAATATTATATCCACCAGATTTTAATACCCAATCAACATTATCATGGCTTATAATATTTGTACTTTCTAAATGAGCTTTATTCATAGCAGTTTGCAAAATAGTTATAGCTTCACGTCCATTATGTGCATTTTCTGCTATTTTATCCACAACATCTTTGTCCACCCGTACGCAATTTCTCCTAACCGTGCGGTTTACTATCTCTTTTAGCTCCTGAATATTTAAGTCTTTAAAAGAAATTTCCACGCAACGAGAACGTAATGCAGGGGAAATTTCAGATTTTGAACGAGTTGTAGCCCCAATTAATCTAAAATCTGCTGGTAATCCATTTTTAAATATGTCATGTATATGGTGAGGTATATTTTTATCATTTTCTTGATAATAAACACTATCAAAGTTTACTTTTCTATCTTCTAATACCTTTAATAGTTTGTTCATTTGTATCGGATGCAATTCACCTATCTCATCAATAAATAACACGCCACCGTGGGCTTTTGTCACTGCTCCTGCCTTTGGCTGAGGTATACCCGCATTGCCATATGCGCCCGCCCCTTGATATATTGGGTCATGAACCGAACCTATCAGCGGGTCCGCAACGCTCCTTTCATCAAATCTTAAAGTTGTTGCGTCTATTTCAACAAATTTAGCATCTTCTGTAAATGATGAGTTGTCTTGCCTTTTAGCCATATCCAGTGCAATTCTTGCTGATGCTGTTTTGCCCACACCTGGTGCTCCATAAATAATTATATGTTGCGGATTTGGTGAGCAAAGTGCTGCTTTTAGTGCCAATATCCCGTCTTTTTGGCCAACAATGTCACACTCATCTGTTGGTCTCATTTTTTCGGTAAGTGGTTGTGTAAGTTTTACACTTCTTAACCTTTGTAATTGCTGATATTTTTCATCGCTATTAATATGCAAATTAGTTTTTGCTGCTCTGTTATTTGTTAATTGGGTTAAGAAGTATATCCCTATAATGCTTGTAAAAAATAATTGTATTGCTATTAAAATATAATCCATTGTTAACATTCCTCCTTTTATCTTAATTGGAGTATTGCCTATTATATCAAATATAATACAAAAAACCATCAGTTTATTTTTATAAACTAATGGTTTTATTTTCTACGCTGATTCAGGTTTACTTTTTTTAAACATTGACTTTTTTTTCGTTTCATAAATAAACTCAGGTTCTGCCCCATTAATTACATTTTCGTTTATAATTACTTTTTCTAAAGTTGGTGACATGGAAGGAATTTCGTACATAATATCTCGCATAACTCCTTCTAGGATAGCCCTTAAACCTCTGGCCCCTGTTTGCCTATCTATTGCCAGCTTCGCAACTTCTTTTAGTGCTTGTATTGTAAACTCCAGTTCAACACCATCCATTTCAAATAATTTGGCATATTGTTTAATGAGTGCATTTTTAGGCTCTGTTAATATACAAGTCAAAGCTTCCTCATCCAGATTTTCAAGTGAAACAACCGCAGGCACTCGCCCAACAAATTCTGGGATTAATCCAAATTTTAATAAGTCTTGTGGCTCTAATAGTTTAAGTGTTTCGCCAATACTTTTTTCTTTTTTGCTCAGGACTTGTGCTCCAAATCCCATGCTTTTTTTACCTGTTCTATTTTCTATAATCTTATCAATCCCGTCAAATGCTCCGCCACAAATAAATAAAATATTTGTAGTATCAAGTTGCAAAAATTCTTGATGCGGATGCTTTCTGCCTCCTTGCGGCGGAACTGACGCCACTGTTCCTTCTAATATTTTAAGCAAAGCTTGTTGCACACCTTCTCCGCTTACATCACGAGTTATGGACGGATTTTCAGATTTGCGTGTTATTTTATCAATTTCATCTATATAAATTATGCCTATTTTTGCTCTTTCAATATCATAGTTAGCAGCTTGCACCAGTTTCAGTAAGATATTTTCAACATCTTCTCCAACATACCCCGCTTCTGTAAGAGTAGTCGCATCAGCAATAGCAAAAGGAACATTTAACATCTTTGCAAGAGTTTGAGCTAATAATGTTTTTCCAGACCCTGTTGGCCCCAACAAAAGTATATTACTTTTTTGCAATTCTATATCATCTGTGTCACCTTTTTTAATTCTTTTGTAGTGATTATATACAGAAACGGCAAGAGCCTTTTTTGCGTCTTGTTGCCCAATTACATAATCATCTAAGTGTGCCTTAATTTGTTGCGGTGTAATTATCTCTGGCATTTCTGAGTTTGAAAACACCTCATCAAAATCATCATTAATTATATCAGCACACAATCCCACACATTCGTCACATATATATACGTTAGGTCCTGCAATTAGTTTTTTTACTGTGTCTTGGCTCTTGCCACAAAAAGAACAAGAAAGGTCGCCATTTTCGTCATCATAATAATTAGCCATAAGTCACCTCTTTCTGTAGATTGTTCTGACTATAATTTTTCTATTACTCTATCTATTATACCATACTCTTTTGCTTCTAATGCACTCATAAAATAATCTCTTTCAGTGTCTTGTGCCACTTTCTCTAGTGGTTGACCAGTATTTTCAGATAACATTTTATTAAGTTTTGCCTTGTTTCTTAATATATGTTCTGCATGGATTTGTATATCTGTCGCTTGCCCACGTGCGCCGCCTAATGGTTGATGGATCATAATTTCGGCATTTGGAAGAGCCAGTCTTTTCCCTTTTTCTCCACCAGATAATAAAAATGCTCCCATGCTTGCAGCCATACCCATGCATATAGTTGATACATCTGGCTTTATATATTGCATAGTATCATATATAGCCATACCATCTGTTATAACTCCACCTGGACTGTTTATATATAACATAATATCTTTATCAGGATCTTCTGCTTCTAAAAATAATAATTGTGCAACTATTAGACTGCTAGTTACATGATTTACCTCGTCACCTAAAAGTATAATTCTATCCTTTAACAGTCTAGAATAGATATCATACGTTCTTTCTCCCCTGTTTGTTTGCTCCACTACATATGGAATCGAAGCCATATTATTTCCTCCAATATCTTCAATTATTTAACTACTGCTGTTTCACTTAGCAGTTCTACCGCTTTTTGGATTTTTATATCCCCTTTTATCAAGTCTTTATATTCTTCGCTAATGAAATCTCTAAATTTGTCTGTCTCAACTTTGTATTGGCTTGCTCTTTGCTCTATTTCTTTTTCGTACTCTTCATCAGTCACTTCAAAGCCTTCTGCATTTGCAATTTGCTCCAACACAAGGTTGCCAGAAATCTGCTTCTCTGCTTGTGGTTTAAAGTTTTCTCTAAATGCTTCCATATCAAGCCCTGTGTAGCTTAAATATTGTTCAAGGCTTAGTCCTTGTCTGCTCATATTTTGGCTAAATTGGCCTAATTGTCTGTCTATTTCTTCTTCAATCATATTCTCTGGTATAGTAAACGTTGCATTTTCTATAGCTTTATCCAATGCACTGTTACTAATTTGGATTTTTCGCTCTTCTTCTTTTTTTGCTGTAAGATTCTTTTTAACATCTGCTTTATACTCAGCTATTGTATCAAATTCAGATACATCTGCTGCAAAATCATCATCAATTTCTGGCAGTTCTGTCATTTCAATTTCTTTAATATTCACTTTGAATAAAGCTGGTTTTCCTTTCAGCTCTTCTGATTGATAATCTTCTGGGAATTCTACATTTACATCCACTTCATCTCCAATGTTTTTGCCTATCAACTGGTCCTCAAAACCTGGAATAAATGTTTTTGAGCCTATTACTAATGCGTAATCTTCTCCGCTGCCACCTTCAAATGGCACTCCATCTACAAAACCTGTGAAGTCTATTGTAACTTTATCTTGCGGTTGCACCGCTCTGTCCGTTACCTTTATTTCACGAGCATTTTTTGTAGCTTCTTGATTTATAAAACTATCAATTTCTTCATCTGTAACTTCTGATGACTCAACTTCAATTGTTTGGTTTTTATATTCACCTAAAACTACGTCAGGTTTAACCGTAACCTTAGCTTTATAAGTCATATTTTCTTTGCTCATCTGCGTCACTTCAATATCTCCGCTTCTAAGCTTTGCTACCATATCAATATCATTTTCTTTTATTGCATCTTGGAAAGTTTCATTTATTATATTATCAGCCGCTCTATCAAAAAAGACTTCTACACCATACATTTTTTCTATTATATGACGCGGAACTTTTCCTTTTCTAAATCCTGGTATATTAAAATTACTTTTCATAGCGTTATAAGATCTTGTAATAGCATTCTCAACTATCTCTCTGCCTACCTCTACTAATAGTTCCACTTGAGAATTTTCTAATACTTGTACTTTTGTATTTATCACTAATTTGTCCTCCTTAAAATTGTATCTAAATTTTTATTTTAGAAATCAAATATTTCCTTATTATAGCATATACTATTTGTAAAATCTACAATATTTTTAGGTTTTCTGGCAATATAATATATTTTTGCCAAAATATAGGCTAAACCATTGCTAAACAAGTTTTAAGCAATTTTTATGCTATATTTTTTAACACATTGTAAACTAAACTATACCAAGGGCTTGAGCATAATTCCAGTTATTACATATAGTATGTAACGTATTTTTAGTTTATAATCATTATATAAACATTTTCTTTAAGAAAGGACAATATTATGAATAATTTTTTATTTAAAACTCAAACACAAACAAATTTTTATGATATATATACACATTATATATCTCCTAAATTGCAAGAACTAGACTTATTTTTAAAGATGCAACCTCAACCTTATGCTATCAGTGAGGTAAGTGCACTACTTGACATTAGCGAAGAAGATACACTGCAGATTATGCACAAATTCCAAATTACTGACATAGATAAAAATGATTTTTTTACTATCATACATAATTCAAAAAGTTATATCGGCACGTTAATAATACGTCAGTTTGAAAAGAGTCATAAGCATTTTTATACACCTGCATCCATAGCTTTTATATATGACCTTGATATAACAATTGTAGAAAAGGCGTTTCAAAAACTAGAGCATAAAATAATTGATGAATCACAACTACATATGTTATTTAAAAACATTGTTTTACCAAAATTCACATTTGTAAATTTTTAATTAATAACTTGCTTAATTAAATAGTATAGACTAGTTTTTAGATTAGTCAAGTATGTATTATGATATTAATAGAACTTGGTACATTGATATATAGGGGGTGAATACGAAACTCACATCAGTTTTTTCGTTCTCACCCCCTTATCATCTTCTGAGAAAATCACTCTTTTTGATGGATTATCTCTTATTATGATTATGTCAAATTAATCCTCTAACTTTCACTACTTGTACTGCTTGCACTGCTAGAATTTCCGTCTCCTCCATTAAAGTAAGTGCTTTGTTCATCTGATTGTGTACTTGTAGTTTGCAAGCCTCGCCCTCTGTTAACGGCATCCAATGCTTCATTGCCGGCTCCATAGTTATTTGCACTTGTTTTTCCATCTTCGTAACTTTTTATAGCTTTAGCAGCCATTTCAATAAATTCTTTAGAAGTTTGGGTTGCACCTGCAATAATTCTAATCTCTTCTACATCTTGCTTATTTAGCAATTGCTGTCTCAGGTCAATCATGGCAAGTTCAGTACTTGTGCCTGTTTTCTCTTGCATAGTGCTGTTATATTCTTCGTCTTGCGATTTTTTCTCTGCTGTATCACTTATATAGTCAAAATACACTTCTTGTATCTGATCATCATTAAATGTTAATCTCATATGAGGAAAGTATCCATACTGATCCTGTGGTCCTTCTATCTCCACAACTTGTCCATTTATCATCTCTTGTGTATTTCCCACATCTCTTGCAGATTTTGAACACCCTGTCAGAGACAGTAAACTTATGCAGATTGTTAGTAAAAATATTTTTTTCATGCTGTCCGTCCTCCTAGTCATTTCTTAACACTTTATTTTATAAGATATTTTGCCACAAAATTACTTAATTATTCATCTATTCTGCAAAACTTAATTTTAAATCTTCTATACTTTTAAAATCGTGTTTATTCATATATTCAATAAATTCATTTTTGATATCTACTATTGCCCTAGGGTTATTAAATACCGCTGTTCCAATGCTTATAGCATCTGCACCTGCAAGCAAAAATTCTGCCACATCCTCACCTGTTATAATTCCGCCTAGTCCTATTATCGGAATATTTACGGCACGTCTTACCTGATATACCATTCTAACGGCGATCGGCTTTATGCAAGGACCAGATAATCCTCCAACTTTATTTTGTAATACGGGCTTAAATCTATGCACATCAATTTTCATGCCCAATAATGTGTTTATTAGCGAAATGGCATCTGCACCTGCATCTTGAACAGCTTTTGCAATCTCTGTTATATCTGTAACATTTGGCGTAAGTTTTACTATAATAGGTTGTTTAGCAACTTTTTTCACCGCATTTGTAACGTTAAACGCTAGCTTTGCATCAGTCCCAAATCCTATGCCACCTTGTTTTACGTTAGGACAAGATATATTTATCTCAAACATATCTACATCCGTTTCGCTTAATTTTTTCACCACCTCGCAATATTCTTCTATACTTTTACCAGCAACATTTACTATTACTCTAGTGTTAAATTTTTTAATAAAAGGCAATTCTTCTGCAATAAAATGGTCAACTCCCGCATTTTGTAGCCCTACCGAATTTAACATTCCTCCATATGTTTCTGCAATACGAGGTGTCGGATTTCCATCCCACGCAATATTTGACACCCCTTTTGTTATCATAGCTCCTAGCTCTGCTAAGTCATAAAATTTGGAGCTTTCTTTTGCTGAAAAAGTTCCTGATGCCACGGTTATGGGGTTTTGCAGTTTTACTCCTGCTATATTCACACTTAAATCTATCATTCCCAGTTCACCTCATTTCCCAAAAAGACTGGTCCATCTGTACACACTTTTTTATTATATCCGTTCACCTTACATACACAACCTACGCATACGCCGTATCCGCACCCCATTCTTTCTTCCATAGAGATTTGCACCGGCTTATTTATCTGTTTGCAATGCTCACTTAGTGCCTTTAACATAGGTTTTGGGCCACACGCATAATAATAATCTCCTTCTATTTTTTCCGATTTAATAAGCTGCACTGCATTCCCTTTAAATCCCGCTTGACCAGTATCTGTTGCCACATGCACTTCAACGCCCAATTCTTCTAATCTATCTACTAAAAACGGCTCATCTCTAAACCCTAGTATAGCTATTTTTTTACCCTCTATTCTTTTTGCCAATTCCACAAGAGGGGCTACTCCTATGCCTCCGCCAACTAAAATATGCGTGTTAACATTTGCTATTTTAAAGCCGTTTCCAATCGCTGGACTTACTTTTATCATGTCTCCTACTTTATACTTTGCAAACTCTGCTGTTCCTGTTCCCACAACTTGGTATACTATAGTTAAGCTTGTATCAGAAATTTCACTTATACTAATAGGCCTAGGCAGTAGGGTTGCTGGATTTTTTGTATATATATTAATAAACTTACCAATATCTGCACTTTTAACAATGTCATTATCTGTTATTACCATCTTATAAACATTTGTTGCGATAGCTTTGTTTTCTATTATCATTGCATAATTCAATTAACATTCACTTCCTTATTATTTTCCAATTTTCTAGCTTTTCTTCAAATTTTATCGTATGTGCTGGGCTAGTTGAGCATAATGTCATAAATTCTTTCTCAAAGTCAAAACCTACATACTTTTTAAATGAATTATAGGCTTTTTGCCCATTAAAAAACACCTTTTTTATATTTGGATAATCTTTAAAAAACGTCTTAAAATCATTCACTTGCTCATTTTTTATATTGCTATCTAGACTGCCCACTCTCTGACAAGATTTAATCACATCCCACAGTGCTATGCCATGTCGGAGCAAAAATTTATACCGCTCATCATAGTCAGTTTCAAACTTCTCCTCAAATAATGCATACATAATCTTAAAAAACTGGTTATGCGGATGAGCATAATATTGATGGGCTTGTAACGATTTCTCCCCAGGCATGCTGCCTAATATTAAAATTGTGCTGCATTCGTCTACCACTGGCTTAAATGAATGTAGTAAAGGGGTTAAATCTATTCTATTTATAGGCTCTAACTTTGTAGTATATCTTTGCATCAGTTCATCACTCTCTTTTTTCATCTGCTCTATAAATGTTTTGCTTGGCATAACCGCAGCCCCTTTGTTTACTATTATCAGTTGCTCAAGAGCGTCTGATGTTACAACGGTTATTCTTGCTTCTTTTATATTTTGATGGACAAATTTTTCTATATAATGGTCAGCAGTTTGTGCCTCTTTAGTAAATACAACAAATATGTTATTATACACTTCCATACTTTCGTATCCACCTTTAACTTTATAGGCATCAAATACAACAATTATCTCTGCATTTCTTATAGCCTGATAGTTACACACCTCGTCTAATGTTTTAATTCTAGCCGCCTCCAGGTTTTCTCTAGCTAATTTTCTAAGGTCTTTGTCTGTAAATATAACGTTATATGCATCCACTAGGATATATTCTTTTTTTGCCACAAATGTCTCGTTGTAACTAATGCTTTTTATAGTTTTTTTAGGGATATAGTTTTTATGCTTCACGTTTTTTATGTTGCTATTTATAATTTGTTCAATTTCCCCAGCTGTTATATTAGTCTTTGTAACTGCTATAGGTTTTTGTATATTATTTTCAAGATGCATATACGAAAACACTTCGTCCCATGCCACAGTAAACCCAACACCATTTGCACAAAATATTGACGAACTTTTATGCATATCCTCAACATAATTTGAATTTTCTATAACCTCTTGTTCATTATGGCACACATCCATGCCACTTAACATTAATGATACTTGACCCATACCTTTTGTATATGATGTTACCTCCTGCTGATAGTTAACAAAATTAATCACAGGTGCCTTACCCGTAATTTTTGCTATGCCCATCTCAACGCTACTTACCGTTGCTCTGCCTTTATATTTGTCAATATCAGTCAATGCTCTGCCTACATAATTTTCCGGCAAGCGTATCTCAATGTTATAATACGGCTCAAGTATTACAGATTTCACCTGCTTTAATCCTTGTGCAATAGCCCTTTGGGTCGCTTCTTTAAAATCTCCTGCATCAGTATGCTTTTTATGTGAAAGCCCTGCTAATAGCGTAATTTTTATATCCGTCAGATCATACCCTGCCAAAATTCCGGTATGATTGTAATTTTGTAAATATGATATAATTTGCTGTTGATAATTTCTATCTAATATATCTGTTGAGCATTTATTATCTATTTTTATGCCCGTACCCAACGGTAGTGGTTCTAATTTAAGCTTAACTTCTGCATAATGCCTAAGCGGTTCAAAATGTCCTACACCGATAGCTTTTTCTGTAATAGTTTCTTTATATATTACCCCAGTTTGCACAAAATCTACTATGGTATTAAATCTAGTTTCAATAATCTTTTTCAGTATCTGCAGCTGAATTTCACCCATAATCTTCAACTCAATATCCATTCCATTTAAGCTTATATTTAACGTAGGATCTTCTTGCTCTAATACTAATAATTTTTGATATAATGCCTTTTGGTCTTCACATATTATTTTATATTTTAATACGGGCTCTATATTTGCACTATATTCTGTATTTTCCCCAAATTTATCTCCTACTTTTGTTTTGCTAAGTCCTATGACTGCACAAATATCCCCAGAGCTCACTTCTTGTACATTTTTATAACTATCACCATCATATATCCTAATCGCAGTAATTTTTTCACTTACATCCAAATAGTTTATAGTATCTCTCACTTTTAGTGTACCAGATATAATTTTTAAATGAGTTATACGTTGCTTTTCTTGAGATATTTTAAATACCGTAGCCGAAAAATCCTCTTTCATAGGACACGCCTGCACGTATTTTGTAAGAACTTCTAAAAATTCTGCAATACCCTCCAATTTTAGAGCGGAGCCAAATATAGTAGGAAATACTTTTCTATCTTTTATCATATCTATGATTACGTCTTGAGAAACAGTATTTTGTAGTAAAAATTCTTCTAATATATCTTCATCACACATAGCCACATCTTCTATAAAATCAGGTGATGCAACGTCTAAACATGCCTCACTTAAATTAGTTTTTAATCCGTACTCATCTACTACTTCGTATTCTATGATGTATGTTCCGATTTCATTTGGAATGTTTTCAACTTCTCCAGCACTTAGTTCTCTATCTGCTGTACCTTCTCCTAGTTTTGTTACGATCATATTGATTAGATTTTTAGGAATTTCTTCCCCTTCATCTGTTGCATTTACATAATTTATTGGAGTAAATGGTAATTTTGTATTATCTCCTATTGCTATGTATAAAGTTGTGATTGTTTCATCATAGTTTTGGTCTAGTGTTAGGATTGTTTCAAATTCAATTGT
>MDJN01000128.1 GCA_001995005.1 Candidatus Parepulonipiscium sp. PG-Nun2H_MBin03
TTTTGTGGTATGGCTATGTTGACACCATTCAATACGTCCTTTTCTTTATATGCAAATGTCACATCTTCAAATTTAATATCGCATTCTTGTAATATTTCATTAAAATCACCATTCTGCACATCATCTTTTTTAAATACGTCTTCAACTTTTTGTATTGCATAATTAAGCTGTGGCACAGACGGCATAAAGTTTACAAGCTTAAGTAGCGGAGAGCCCAAACTAAGGCACAGCATTGTAACAAGAGTTAAATCGCTCAATGTCATGCTACCATTGATATAAAAATAAATACTAGCAGGTAACGGAATTAAAACTGTACAGGGCAGTAAAGAGTATAATACAGACATAGCCTTCCACGTAACTTGACACCACTCAATAGTAAAATCTCTTGAGTAGTTAACATCTTTTTCTAATTTGTTATAAGATTTTGAGGTTTTATTAAATATCTTTATGACTTCCATACCAGTTATATATTCTACCAAGGTATGGTTAAGCACATCTCTTGACCTGTAAAATTCTGGCATTTTTTCCATTCCTACCTTCATCATATAACCCATTGGTGACATGCTAACTGGTGCCATTATTAAGACTATAATACCAATTCTCCAATCAGTAATAAATATAGCAACAATCGTCACTAAGGTTCCAAAAATATAAGGTATTCCCTCTGGTATCATGTGAGCTAAAACGCTTTCTAATGTAGATATATCCTCTACAAAAGTCTTTTTATATCTCCCTGTTCCTTCATCCATAATATGCCCCATTGGTTGCCTAGCCATATCTTTTGAAAATGCTACCCTCATATTATATAGTGTATTGAACGCTCCTATATGAGATAATCCAAGCCCCCAACCATAACATATAGCTTTTAGTACCAGTGCAATACCAATATATACAACCAGCCTAGTTGCCATTTCCCACACAAAATTTCTCTCTAACAACGATATCAATATTTGATTTAGAAAAAAATACGGGATAATTCCAAAAATTGTTGAGGCAAATAATATTACTACAGCTGAAATTAGGTATTTTTTATCTTCTCCAGCATAAGAAAATATTTTTCCCATTACTACTTCACTCCTTTTTTAATTATTTGCTATAACTAACTTATATAAATACGAGTATATCAGATAATCTTAATAATGTAAATTTTGAGTAAACCCTTTAATATCAATATAATGGTTATATTTAACACTATAATAATTAGCAATAACAAACTTTTAGTATTAGTGTCTAACGTGCAAAAATACATATAAGTACATATATGTATAATGTGCTTATATCAACACTTTGGACACGGAAAGTTGCATAAAGTTTATCCAAACTTTATTAAACAATGTCCTAAATAAATAGATAAATTTTAAGCAAGCACAGAGTGATGGAAGTAATCATATAATTTTAGTAAACCAATTTTTATATATAGGTTGACTTATCGGATGTAATATGTTACTATAAGGTATAAAAATTTAGGAGGGGTTAAAAATGAATATTAGAGAAATTACTATGATAGGATTAGGGGCAGCGTTGATGGTAGTCTTTACTCATTTATCAATACCTATACCAACAGTGCCTATAACGTTACAATTATTCGGTGTAATTTTATTAGGGATAATATTTACAAGGCGAGTTGCCACACTATCTTTGGCTACGTATATATTATTAGGAGTAGTAGGGATGCCTGTATTTTCGGGATTTAAAAGTGGTATAGCTACATTAGCAGGGCCTACAGGCGGATATATTTATAGTTTTATAATATCAGTATTTATTGTAGCAACATTTGCCAAGAAAAATAATATCAAGCTGACGATATTAGGAGGATATTTAGGGCTTATGATATCATACATATTAGGAACTATTCAGTTGCAATATGTGTTAAACTTAGATATGATAGCTGCAATATCTGCAGGGACTGGGGCTGGAGTATATCTGATAAAGGATATATTACTAGTACCTGTTGCCATAGTAGTTGGTCAAAAAATAAAGTTAGTATTGAGTAAAAGCTTAGCTAATAACATTAATATAGGATAGATTAGAAATTTTAGGGAATAATAATATATAAAAGTAATTAGAGGTGTTGTAGATGCAACTAATTAGTGAACATATATTTTTATTCCCTTTTTGCTGGGACATAAATGAGAGATATAAGGAATATAACTTTAAACCGCAATATCAAATTAAGACTGATATTTTTAGCCACATAAAGGGCTGGAGATTTGAGCAATTGAGCATAGATACGGATGAAAATTATAATGAATTTGTATATTTTTATAGACCTGTAAGAAATGTTTTGTATAATGGTAATATTTTAAATACGTATAGTTTAGAATGCGTAGACCAAAATTCAACCTGTGAGTTAACTATAAAAGATCAAATATTTATGTTGGATATAAAGAGGATTAGTTTAAGGATGGTAAAAAGTGGAGTCGGTTTACTGAGTTTTTATTTTAAAAACACTATGTATGAAAATGCGGATGATATAAAAAAGATTAATACTTTTTCTGAATGTGTGTATCCTTTATCCTTGCCGATAGATGAAAATTTACCAACTAATATAAAAATACAGTTATTTGATAAAATTATTATAGAAGATAGAGATAATATAGACTATAAAAAAAATACTGGTAAAATATCTGATTTTATAATGAAAGTATTAGGAGATGATTTTTCGCAGAGTAAAACTAAACATAAAATTATTATTGAGCCGTTAATGGGCAGCAAAATGATGACGTTATGTCTATATAAAAATGACCTAGTATTTAACGCTCTAAAACATTCTATGCGTATAGAAAAAGCAAAGTTTAAAGAGATATGCAAATTTGTAGACAGTGGGCAGTATTATAAAATTACTCCATTTTTATTATATTCTGTATCTACAAAAAATAATGATAGTAAAATATATGATCAGATGGTAAGTCTATTAGTAATCCAAAAAGCAAGTGTATTAAATTTTTCTAACCAAATTGCAAGTATATCCATACTATCAAAAGAAGATTTGATTATCGCTATAGAAGGGCTGTACGAGATATATATCCAATTTATAAATCAGATTTATTTTGACGAAGTTACAGAAGATGAAAAAGGAGACTTTGTGTATAAGACTGTTAGCAAAATGTTTAATATAAAACAAGAAATTGAGCAGTTAGATTTTGAAATGAAAGAAGTTCATGAATTTGCAGAACTCATCACTCGGCAACAATCTAATAAAATGATGGAAATCTTATCGGTTGTAGGTTCTGGGCTTGTTATTCCAACTTTTGTAACAGGTTTTTTTGGAATGAATATATTAGATAACCAATTAGGCAGA
>MDJN01000129.1 GCA_001995005.1 Candidatus Parepulonipiscium sp. PG-Nun2H_MBin03
CCGAGGCTAATACGGCTGTTAGTCAAGAGTTATCTGCACAATCACATGATTTAGAGAAGCTTGTGCAACAATTTAAATTCTAACATAATAAAACCTCCTCACTAAACTTGTACTAGTTGGGAGGTTTATCTTTAACTAAATTGTAAAATAATCCATTTGGTTTTTAAGATTTTCTGCTTGAGCCGCAAGCTCTTCGCTAATCGCCACGTTTTCTTCTGATATAGACGCATTTTTTGAAATGTCATCTGAAAGTTGCTCTGTATCTGAAATAATTTGTTTTAGCGATTCACGCTGGCTAAGTGCATTATCTCTAATTTCTTTAGAAGCAGTAGCCGTATCATTACTTGCTATGATAATCTCTTCTAATGCACTGGTTGTTAAACTAACCATTTGCTCACCTTTTTCAACGCTCACTAAGTTAGCTTTAATCATTTCATAAATATCTTGTACAGTTGTTGCGGTTTTACTGGATAATTCACGTACTTCAGTAGCTACAATAGTAAATCCACGCCCTGCTTCTCCTGCACGAGCCGCTTCTATGCTTGCATTCAGGGCAAGCAAGTTTGTTTGGCTTGCAATGTCTTCTATAGATTTAATAACTTGTTCAATTTCTTTTGTAGAACTACTAATAATTTTCATAGCCTCTACCATGTCATTTGCTATAATTTTGCTGTTATTAGCTTTTTCAACCATATCTGAGATGGTTATATAACTCTTATCAATAGATTCGATATTACTAATAATATCCGTTGCAATATTACTTGTATTTTCTTTAAAATTAGATAATACTTCTGTTTGAGACGCTGTAATCTCTGCAAGTTCCATAGCTGATTCTGCAATATTAGTAGCAGCAACATTAACCTCTCTTGTAGAAGATGTTGTATCTGATAATAATGACCTTAAACGTATAGAAATATCACTTAGAGAATTTTTAATAGCCACAAAATCTCCCACATAATTTTGCTCTGGTACTGGTCTAAAATCACCATCTGAATAACTATTTAATACACTAGAAATTTCCGTTATATAATTATGCAAATTTTTAGACACTACGTCTAATGCATCTGTTAGACTATTTAACTCATAACTACTTCTACTAATATTTGTAGTATTAATATTAAGGTTACCATTACTAATGGATTGCATACATTCCACAACTTTATTAATAGGGTCAATATATTTTTTAACAAAACCTATAATTATAAAGTTAACAATTATTATTGCTGCAATTACTAATAAAATACCTGTAATAGCTTCTGTAATAATTACTTTGGTAGTATAACTTGTAGGGTAATTAACTATAATTCGCCAATCTGCTATTGGAATCTCTTGGTATGCACTATAAGATTTGGTTCCGCTACTACTAGTAATAGTAGCTATGTCTCCTGCATTGCTCTTAATTAAATTAGTATAATCAGCTGATGTAGTATCTAGGTTAATCATCCCATCTTCTGTAGGTAACAGGGCATGGCTTGGGTGCATAAGTATATCTCCAACTGGAGTGATTACAAATGCATAAAGTCCATCATCTGTATCTAGTGCTTCTATCATTTCTTGTAGTGCTGCTACCTTAATATTCATACTTAATACTGCAATCGTATTTCCATTAGAATCTGTAACAGGGCTAGCTATTGCAATAACTAAATAACCTGAGCTAGAGTCTATATAAGGTGTTGTAACATAAGTTGAGTTTGTTTCTAAAACTCCTGTATACCATTCTCTTGTAGTATAATCAATAGTACTATTAGACTCAGGTCTCCAACCTGTACTATGTGCCCATTGTCCGTTTAATGTATACAGATACATTGCCGTGGACTCGGGTATATTTTTTACGGTTGCTGCTAGATGTTTATCTAGATTATTTAAATCATTATACGATTGATACAAACTGATATCTTGGGCTACTGTATTAACAAACGTAGCTTTTTCGGCAAACCATGCCTCAAATTGCCATTCAACAATTTCTGCGGTGTTTATCACCATAGAGTGAGAATTTTCGATTGTCATGCTAGACATTTGTACAACTTTAATGGTTGATGATAGCGAGATGAGAATAATTATTAAAATATTAATAATCCATCTCATCTTATTCGCTAGCATAGACTGTTTAGTGTTCATATTTTCCTCCTTGTGTTATGAAATAAGTTAATATATATATTGTATTATAAAATTATTAACTTTTTATGAACATAATACAAAAAAACAGAGGTATATTGACACTTTTGTAATAGAAAATATTGCTAATTTCCCTTTTTTTTGCTACTACTCGCCTTATGTCTTAGTCTTATAACTTTAAGATATAAACGTTCATCATTATGATCTAACATCGCCTCATCTACCATGCTCCCTACTATGGCAAGCCCCTCTTTCTCATTTTCTCCCGCTAATTCCCAGTAGTACTCTTCCATTTCATAAGCTCGTGGATAGCTCAAATATTTTTTCAAATTTTCTGCTATACCTGATGTGTTAGACATCTGTTTTGCTGTTACTAAAATTTCTATTTTCTCATCAGATGTATTAACTTTAATATTTAACTCTTTAGCATTCTGCTCTAAAAAATATGTTGTTATTTCATCAACAATATTTCCTATCTTTTTCATTTCATGTTTCATGTAATATCTCCTTAAATTTTTCTCTCTCTTTTAAATGCATCCATCATAGGCACAAATAATGTTGCTATAATCCCCGTTGACAATCCATTATTATAAAGCATCAACCCACCATGAAAACTGCTTACATTTACTACCAAAAATACATGTATTATCCCAACGCCTATTCCTATTAATGCACCAAATTCACCTGCTATTGGCGCTAAGGCAGTGGCAAATAAGGCTGCTGCTATTATCATATATGGATCTGCAATAGTTGTTATTATATATGAGGCTATTGTAGCTCCTATAATTATCGGCATACAATTTTTTATATGCTTACCAAATGCACTAAATCCTATTATCGTGCATATACCTGCTACTATTGGTGCATTAAATATGCCACCCACTATAATCACATATATTATTGATACTAATCCATTAGTACCCATGTTTACTAAAGTTAATCCAAAACCTACATTTTGTATAGTATCTGTCACCGCTCGACCTGGATATTTATAAACTTCTTTTAATCCTTTAAAAGTCTTACCATTTAATATATAACCAATTATGATGATTATTAAACAATATGCACTCAAAATTATCATAGGAATAGTAGTATCACCATAGTATAAGTAGCTAGGTGTAAGTATTCGATACCCCGCACCTTCTGTCCACGCATTTATAGCCATAGCTACAAGCCCTGCAGCAAGTCCCATATTATATAAATTATATCCTGAGTGCATAGTCATAGCATGTGCAGATATTGGTGGCATAATAAATCCTATAAAAGCACCTACTATAACCATTAGCATAAAGCCTATAACATAGTGATAAACATCAATTCTTATAAATAAACTACATACAGGAGCTAAGCAAGTTGACAGCATATTAATTACAACAACTTGTTTATAACTTTTATTATGATATTTGCAATATATCCATCCACCTAAATAAAATGGCCATGTATTATATATGCTCTTACCTAGTAATCCAAATCCTGATAACAAAAATAATGCTGCTATTATAATTCCATTAGGCTTTAAGTCTAATTTATATAGTAATAATATATTTACATATACTAATACAGCCGCATTAATTAGTGCTGGGCCAATCCCTCCAATCTCAAAATAATCACTTAATGTCGTATCTCCTACTAATCTAATATTATTTATTCCTTCAACAAATCCACTCGGCGTTGATATCATAATACCAGCTACCAAAAACATTGTCGGTAATATTAGCAATACTCTATACATAGCTATCATATTTACTTTTGGTACTGTGCTTTCTAACACTGTGCTAAATTCTTTCTTCTTAATAGATTCCATTCCACATAGTCTCCTTTCAAACTTTCTAGCAAATATTAATTTATTACAGCCTTTCTCCTATTGTCTCTTTTATATGTAGTTTATATACATTGTATTTTGGCTCTTTCTTTAAGCTTGATTAAAAAAGGAGTTTTATAATTATAATTTATACCATACTTTTGCAAAGTGTATGACTATATTTAGAAAAATATCTAAATGTTATTGACAACATACTATTAGTAAGATATACTACATTCTTAACGAAATTTTTAGGATTGAGGTATATATTAGGAAAGGAATGATACTAAAATGAGAAATTGCGTAATTACAGGCGGGTCTAACGGAATAGGACTGGACATGACAAAACGATTTATAAATAGAGGGTATAAAGTCATCGTGCTAGATATCAAAGACTGTCCTCTTGAAGATGTAGAGTATATACAAACTGACTTATCCAATCCGGATAGCATAGATAAAGCATTTATACAAATAAAAGAAAAATATAAAAAACTGCATGTATTAATTAATAATGGTGCTGTATCTAGCTTTACAAAGTCTATTGATCAGGTCATTTTGGAAGATTATAATTTTATTTTGGATACTAACTTGCGAGGGGCGTATTTATGTGCAAAAGCATTTATAGACCTTAATAAAGGAGAGAATTACGGAAGAATTATTAACATTTCCTCCACTAGGTTTCACCAGAATGAGGCAGATTGCGAATTATATGGCATGAGCAAAGGTGGGATAGTTTCTATGACTAATAGTTTATGTGTTTCATTAATTAAAACGCCCATTACGGTCAATGCGATTAGCCCAGGTTATATTTGTACAACAGATTACTCCAAACTAGATCAGCTAGACCATGATATCCACCCATCTAACAGAGTTGGAAAACCACAAGATATCTCAAACGTAGCACTCTTTTTGGCTGAAGCAGAAAATGACTTTATAAATGGTGCCAATATTATTGTAGATGGTGGTATGACAAAGAAAATGATATATTAATGCCTCAAACGATGTTCTTAGTAAACTTACTTTACTTATTTCGCTACAAGACTTTTATTATAAATACACTGCAAACGTGCCTGCTCTAAAACTTGCTGAATTGCTTTTTCGCTTTTATTAGGCGGATAGTCGTATTTTCTTAAAAGTCGTTTGATTTCTTTTCTCATTTTTGCTTGTGTTTGTGCTTTTTCATGCCATGCATGACTCAAGTTATCTCTTATAGTCTTTGCTAATTCTTTAGCTATTTTAATCAAAATATCACTCTCCATACTTTTTATAACTTCAGGGTCGGCAGTTAGCACATCAAAGAATGCTTTTTCCTCATAAGTTAATTCCATTTGTGACTGATGTACTTTTGTTTCTGGTAGCAATATACACTTTTAAA
>MDJN01000130.1 GCA_001995005.1 Candidatus Parepulonipiscium sp. PG-Nun2H_MBin03
CTTCTATATCAAGATATACTTTCATTATATCTCCACACTTTGCATTTCCAACTGTGCCTACTCCACTTGCATTTTCTATTTCTCCCATATTACGTGGGTTCATAAAATGGTCCATTACTTTTTCTGTATACATATCTGCACTCTCCTCTATTTTTGTGTTTTAATAAAATCTTCGTATAATGGGGACATATCTCTCATTCTTGCTATAATAGCTGGTAATTTCTCTATTACAGTATCTATCTCGCTTTCAGTTGTTCCCTCTCCTAGCGTAAATCTCAATGTTCCGTGTGCTTTTTCATGCGGCAACCCTATGGATAACAGAACATGTGATGGGTCAAGAGATCCTGATGTACACGCTGAACCACTTGATGCACAAATTCCTTCCATATCCAGTAACAATAATAACGATTCTCCTTCTACAAATTCAAATCCTATATTAACATTGTTAGATAATCTTTCGGTAGGATGGCCATTTAAAAAAGCATGTGGCACTTTTTCTAATACACCTTTTATCAATTTATTACGATATGCAGTATATTTGGCAACTTTATCATCCATTTGCTCATATGCAAGTTCTATTGCTTTTGCAAAACCTATTATACCAGCAACATTTTCTGTGCCACCTCGTTGCCCACGCTCTTGTCCGCCACCGTGCATAAATTGTGCTATCTTTACGCCTCTTTTTATATATAAACAACCAATTCCCTTAGGACCGTTTAATTTATGTGCAGATATAGAAAGTAAGTCTATGTTTTCTTTATGCACATCTATTTTTATTTGCCCTGTTGCTTGTACGGCATCTGTATGGAAGAGAATATTGTTTGCCTTTGCAATCTCCCCAATTTCTGCTACAGGCATTATTGTGCCAATCTCATTATTGGCATACATTATAGTAATCAAGATAGTTGTAGGTTTAATCGCATTTTTCAAGTCTTCTATATTAATGCGCCCAAACTCATCCACATCAAGATATGTTACTTCATATCCATGCTTTTCAAGGTATTCACACGTATGAAGCACTGCATGATGTTCCACCTTAGACGTGATTATATGATTTCCTTTATCTTTTTTAGCTTCTGCAACTCCTTTTATAGCCCAGTTATCAGCTTCTGTTCCACCGCTTGTAAAAAATATTTCATTGGCATGTGCCCCAATGCATTTTGCAACCACTTCTCGACTTTCGTCAATAGCTTTTTTATTTTGCTGTGCTATTTGATATACACTTGATGGGTTTGCAAAATTTCCTATAAGATATGGATACATTGCATCAACAACTTCTTGTTTTATCGGCGTTGTAGCCGCATGGTCTAAATATATTTTATCCATCTTAAATCTCCTTTATATAATCTATATCATTTTGTTCATATTCATCTACTAGCTCTAAAAGATTTATACTATCAACTACATTATTAATTCCGTCACGCATCTTTTCCCACACGGATTTTGTGACACAATTCCTGTCCACTCCGCAAGAAACCATGCAGTCTGACATTTCGTTCTCACCTGTGCAATCCGTTGGAGCCAAAGACCCTTCCAAGGCTCGTAATATATCACCAACGCTTATATCTTTTGCATCTTTTGCTAATATATACCCTCCTTTGGCACCTCTTTTACTTATTACTAGTTTATGCTTTTTAAGCTTTGCTGTTAACTGTTCAAGGTAACTTTCAGAAATTGATAACCTGCTTGAAATACTCTTTAAAGACACTGGTTGTTTTTTTGAATATACTCCAATATCAATCATGAGTCTTAACCCATATCTTCCTTTTGTAGATAATTTCATCTTTACCTCCAATTCCTAGTTATCTAGTAGGAATTATAACACTATGATAGAATTTTGTCTAGTCCCATACGCAAAAAACTACCTTTATTTTAATAAAAGTAGTTTTAATTTATGTTTTATTCATTTTTAGCTATCATAGTGCATATACTCTACTAATTATATATATCATTAAAACGAGACTGCCGATAAAAAAGCTTATTATAAACATGGTACACTTTTTCATAACTTCTACTTTTGAGGGAAAGTAGGGCAATCTTTGGAAATCAATATAAAATATATTATCTTAGTCTCGTTATTAAAAAGAAAATCTGTTATTATATATTCAGTATATGGTAATCTCCAAAAAAAGTGATTACTTTGCTTGTATTCTTTTTACAAAGGGTACAAGCTTTTTTCCTGCGGGTATATTTTCAAGGTCTTTTGCCGTAATAACTCCATTTAAAATCCCAATAAAAAAGTATACTATAATAGCAAATATAATTGCAATCAATAAAGATACTTCCCCAATTATATTATACAATAATTTATATACACCAAAAGATAAAGCACCCATAATTATGGCACATATAAATGGTCTTATAATTATAAGATTAATATTTAATTTAAGTTCTAAATTCCGCTTAAGATAAGCTAAATTTAGACCACTAAATATTATATAACAAATAGTAGTACTATGAACTACAGCATATATATTAACTTCTTTGTAGTGCAAAAATATAAAGTTAAAAAATATCTTTATAATGCACGCAATAAGAGAATTTCTTGCTGTAATATATTGCTTGCCCATGCCCTGCAATACCCCTGTTGTAAGCTGTGCTACCGCAATAAATACTATAGAAATGCTACCATACAATAAAAGCCTATATCCGTCTGGTGAATTTTTATATAATAGTTGTATTATAGGTTCTGCAAATATGGCCAGTCCAATAGTTGCTGGCATAGCCAGTAACATACCCACCTTTAATATCATCCTAATTTTATTTCGAACTGCCGCATAGTGCTGTTTTGCCATAAGATTTGAAATAGCTGGGGTTGCCGCCATAGCCAGTGTTAAAATTATAGAAACTGGCACATTAATCAAGGTTAAATACTTCCCTAAATATTGCCCTGTTAAGCTATTTGCAATTTCCTTACTCGATAAGTTTTGTGCATCTGTAACGTTTATTAAGTCGTACCTACCTTCTTCCATTAGACTAGTTACTAAATCTGGTAAATACATATTTAACATCAGCGTGTCAATATTTGTTATTATAGCAAATATTGAAGAACCTAAAATGACTGGTAGTATAGTATTTAATATCGCCTTTAACACATCTGATTTTGTTTCATTTTTAAAACAGGATGGGTTACTTTTGCGTATTGCCATCTTAGGCTTTATCCTAAAATAAAATATCCCTATTACAATAAGTCCAGCAACTGCACCAATGCCCGTTCCCATTGTGCTACCTGTTGATGCTGCCACAATTCCATGTTCTATAAATATATATGCTAGTACAATACTAAAAATACCATTAAATACTTGCTCAACTACTTGCGACACAGCAGTCGGCACCATATCTTGCATTCCTTGCAAATATCCTCTGGTAACCGCCATTACTGTAACCACGATGCACGTTGGTGCCAAAACTCTAAGCGGCATGGTAAGGTCTGTGTTTTGCATATAATCTGCTATTGCATATGAAAAAAACCATAGCAAAGAGGCTAGTATAATTGATACGCTAGTAGTGTATAACATAGCTATTTTATATAATTTATGTGCCTCTTTATGTGCCCCAACTGCTCGGCGCTCTGCTACCAATTTTGATATTGCACTGGGAATTCCAACAGCAGATAATGTTAATATAAGTACATATATGTTATAAGCACTAGAATATATTGCATTACCCTGGTCTCCTATTATGTTCGTAATAGGAATGCGATATAACATTCCTATTATTTTACTCAAGCCTGATGCTATAGCTAAAATCATTGCACCTTTTAAAATATTTTGTCCCATGTTTTACCTCTATAACTTTATTATTAATTGTGTTTATCTCTCTTCTTCTGGTATAGGCTCTAATATTGACGTAGCTGAATTTTTTTTCAGATATAGCTTATACCTGTTTAATATCTCTGGATACGAATTGACAAATGTTACAAACTGCTCTATTTGTGACAATGCCTCATAACTTAAGTATTGCCCCATTGTCTCTTTTTCTAACGCAGTATTTTCAGTTATTTGTAAAATGTCTAAAAAATTGTCCAACAACTTATCTTTTGAAATAATGTATTTTGCCAGTTTCTCGCCTTTTTTAGTCATTGTAATAGGTTGATATGTGGTGTATTGTATATACTTTTGATAATGTAGTCTTTGTGCTGCTTGAATGACTTTTTTGATAGGCACATCCAAACTTCTTGCTATGTCGCTGCAAGTTATCTCCTCATCGCTTTCTACTTGCATATAAATTTCTATTAAATACATCTCTAAACTAGTTGATATCATAACTATCACCTCTCTTTGCTATGTACTTTATAATTTATATGCATTAAGTAGCATGTTTTACCACAAATTTTTTGTATCAAGCTTAAGACACTCTGTCCCCTAATCTCATTTCGTTCTGATTTTGTAGAATTCAATCCAAAATAACACGCAGCAGATTGGCTTGTTTTCTTTTTTTCTATAACTTGCTAAAAATTGCTATTAATGGTATACTTACTAAATTATGATTAAATCCTTATAATACCTAGCATTACTTTAAGAGAAATATCATAATTATCATTAAAGGAGGAATTTTTTATGCCAAATATAATTTTATTCAGTGACAGTTCATGCGATTTGACCGCAGCCTTGGTAGAACAATATAATATAAATTTAATACCATTTTATATATCATTTGACCAAAACACATACTACAAAGAAAATGTTGATATCACTTTACCAGAGTTCTACAGCAAAATTCGTACAGGGGAATTTTTTCCCAAAACTTCTTTGCCTTCTATAAATGATTACTATGAACATTTCTTACCCGTCATACAACGAGGCGACAGTATAATCTGCCTTTGTTTATCTAGTAAATTTAGTGGTTCATACGTTGCAGCAGTTAATGCACGTAATATGATATTAGATGAATTTCAAGATGCACAAATTACAGTAATAGACTCAATGACTGCAACAGGTGCACAAGGCATGTTAGTATTAGAAGTTGCTAAAATGATACAAGCGGGGCTAGAGTTTTATGAAATTGTTCACATTACAGACATTATCAAAACTCAAACCCGTATTTTTTTCTATGTGGATACTCTAGATTATTTGGAAAAAGGTGGACGCATCGGAAAAGTTGCGTCTCTGCTAGGCTCTATGTTTAATGTAAAACCTATTATATATTTAGCAGATGGCGAATTATTTCCTTATGCCAGAGCCCGTGGCAAAAAAAAGGCAACTTCTAAAATTATAGACGCTCTTAGAGAATATATCTCTGGGAAAGAAGATAAATTTAATTATGCAATAGCACATTCTGATGCTGTTTCATATATAAAATATGTAGAAGATATTGTAACTAACGAACTTAAATTACCTATTGATGCAGAACTTACCATCGGGATAACCATTGGGACATATACAGGACCGGATGCATGTGGCGTGTGTTGTGTTCCTAAGTATGAACAATATTTATGATATGTATGCGATTGGGGGGACTCGAACCCCCAAGGTCTATGACCACTAGATCCTTAGTCTAGCGCGTATGCCA
>MDJN01000131.1 GCA_001995005.1 Candidatus Parepulonipiscium sp. PG-Nun2H_MBin03
AAATGTTATTTAGACGAACAACTTGCAAAACGGTTTGTAAATATTGTGGTTAGTGTGGGTAATTTAAATCAAAGAAAATATGGTGGAAAAGCTATGTATGTAAATTACACAGGCATTTGTGGAAGTTTACAAAGTATAAAAGAAATTTTAAAGGAGATTGAATATTTAAGGCCGCATGTCTTATTATTAAATGGGCATGAACGTGAATATTTGCAAGGTATGCTCAATGCTTATGAGTTCCATGCTAAACATTTAGATGGAGAGCCGTCAAGTTATTTAGATGCCATAAAAATATTATTACAAATAGAGATGAAGCCAATGTCTGAGTTAGTTTATGATAACAAACTATTACAGATAGATACCAAGTTATCAGAAAGCATTTTATTGTAATTGGGATGATAAATTTAGGAGTGGAAAATTTCCTTTAGAAGGTGCGTTTTACGCTGTGCTCGGAAATCCTATCACTCCAATGTTTGAGGGAGTTCCTGAAGTTGGTTTGCATATGCTGGGTTGGGATGATTTTTCAGAGGATACACCCGAAATTTTAGATGAAGAAAAAAGGGCATATTCTTTAGGGGTAGATATATTGCATATTAAAAGTATAATTCAAATAGAAGCGTGTTATAAATATCATGTGTTACATAAAGATAAAGAGTATGTAACTAAATGGATGCAACAATCAGGCATATTTAGTGAACAAGAAGCTAAAAATGTAGTGACATTTTTTACTGACCCTGTACAAAAATACTATTACCCAGCTTATTATTATGGAAAAATTTTGTTACAACAAGCTTATGATGTTATACCCAAAACACAACGTAAAGAATTTTTTGAAATTTTATATAATATGCCTCACACGACCAAAACGTTGTGTAACGCTGTATCTAAGATTAGCAATATTGAGTTTAAGCTATGAAAAAACAAGATAAGAAATTTTTTAGACTATATTAGACTATAAAAGGAGAATTATAGGTATGTGGAATATTTTAGATGTTAGTTTAAATCGTGGTGAAAAAAAACAACTATATTATAGTCCGAATGGATTAGAAACACATAAAGTTCCGATAACCCTTATTTGTGGGGCAAAAGAAGGAAAGACTTTAGGTTTGATTGCGGGCACGCATAGCGGTGAATATCCGGCTATTCCGGCAACGAGCCAGTTTGCAAAAAATATTAATCCTCAAGAAGTAACAGGACAAATAGTAATAATTCATTGTCTTAACAGTAGAGGGTTTTGGGAAAAGTCAATGGATGCGGTACCTGATGATAATATGAATTTAAATAGTTCTTTCCCAGGAAATAAAAAAGGAACACCAGGTGAAAAAATAATAGACTTTGTTGCAACAAAAATATTTCCAGAATTAGATTTTTTGTTAGATATGCATAGTGGTTCTAAGGTGGAAAAATTAGTGCCTTGTCTTTTTTATTGTAGCATAGCAGAAGATGCTGTGGTGGAAGCTACGAAAAAAGCCGCATTGGCACTTAATTATAAATATTTAATAATAGGAACAAGTAATAGAAGTTTATTTGGTTATGCGGCTCTTAGTGGTGTGCCAAATTTGCTTGTAGAAAGAGGGTGCTTTGGGGAGTGTAAACAATCTGATATACAAGCGTATATCAAAGATATAATTCAGCTAATGAAACATTTAGGAATGATATCAGGAGAATGTGAAGATACGATAACCGGTGAATTTTATACAAATACTACCTATCTTTCTTCAGATGTTAATGGAGTGTGGTTTCCGAAAGTTGAAGCGGGACAACAGATAAAAAAAGGTGAGATTTTAGGCTGTGTTGAAGATATTTTTGGTAATCCAATTAAAGAGTTTTATGCTGAGTATGACAGTGTAGTTTTTTATTTATATTGTGATTTACCAATAGATAAAGGAACATTTTTAGTGGCTTATGGAAGCAAAAATTAGTTGAGAGGAAATATAATGGTTAAATATATTTTTAAGAGATTTGTTAGTTTATTATTTATACTATTAGGATTATCTTTTTTTGTTTTTGCCATGACTTCTATATTGCCGTCTGACCCTGTTCAGCGATTACTTGCTACTATGGGGGCAGAACAAAACCCAGAGGTAATTGCTACAATGAAGGCACAATATGGGTTGGATGAATCATTTTTTACGCAATATATTAACTGGATAACAGGTGTATTACAAGGAGATTTAGGGCAATCAGTTCATTATGGCCAATCAGTGAATTATGTATTGTCATTGAAACTTCCGAATACAATAAGATTGGCAGTTGCGTCATTTGTTTTGATGGTAATAATATCTTTTCCGCTAGGAATTTTATCGGCTATATATCAAAATCGGTTTATAGATTATATTATTCGGGATATTTCGTTTGTTGGTTTATCCATGCCTAGTTTTTTGGGTAGGTCTTAAACTTTACTGGGGATTTCCTTTGGTGATTTATTAGGCGGTACTATGATAGTTGAAACTCTCTTTGGTTGGAATGGTATTGGAAAGACGGCGATTGAGGCAAATAACTAATAGAGATTATCAATTAATACAAGGATATGTACTTTGGGTAGGTACAATTTATGTAGTGGTAAATTTATTGGTAGATATATCATATAAGTATTTGGATCCTAGGATTAGAATTGCAGGAGGTAAAGTAAAAATGTAGATGATTAAACGTAAAAAGGATATGGCATTATTACTATCAATTATAAGTGCGATAATACTTGTGCTCTTAGCAGTATTTGCAGGTAATCTTTCCCCGTTTGACCCAATAGAAACTAATTATGCTAATATGTTAGTCGCTTCAAATAGTGAATTTTTGTTAGGAACAGACCAATTAGGTAGAGATATGTTTTCACGAGTATTACATGGGGGGAAAACTTCATTATTAATAGCATTTTCGGTTACTGCAATTATATCTGTAACGGGTATAATTTTAGGTATAATTGCTGGGTATTTTGGTGGAATAATTGATACGTTAATTATGCGTATAGCTGATGTATTGATGGCCTTTCCGGGTACAGTATTGGTTTTATCATTAATAAGCTCGCCTTTTATAGAACAAGCAAAGCTAGGAGGAGCATCTACTTTTAAAATACTAAAAACTTATTTGCTACCTAATGTAATACCATCGCTGCTAGTATTAATTTCTCAAGATATAGGCAATAAATTATTGGCTATTGCAGGGCTTTCACTTTTAGGGCTGGGTTCGCAGCCGTCTACTCCAGAGTGGGGTTTTATGTTAAGTGAAGGAAAAAATTATATCTAGGGCAGGCCAGCCTTTATCTGATATAACTTTAAGAGAGGCAATATCTTATGCGATTAACCGAGATGTTGTGGCTCAAATTGTAGGAAACGGATATGCTCAAGCGATATATGGCCCGTTTCCTGAAAGTGCTAACTATGGATTTAACCAAATTCAGGGCCAAAGCTATGATGTAGATAAATCAAGAGAATTACTTGCACAAGGTGGGTATATCGATACTGATAATGATGGGTATGTTGAACTTAAAGATGGAAGTATTGCAGAATTTACTATGGAATTTGAAGTTAATATAATCGGTACAGCTATGCCAGAGGCTATACAGGATATGTTAAGGCAAGTAGGTATTAAATTAGTTTTAAACCCAGTTGAATCTAGTTCTTATAATCCAGATGACCATTTGGAAACTGATTTTAATATTGACGCTGCTTTCCCAGTTAACGTTGGAGATGGGCAAAAATTCTTAACTAATGGTTTCACAACAGGTGGTTCTGAAAATTATGGAGGTTTTTCAAACCCAGAGTATGATGAACTTATGGTAACATTAGCAAATACTTTTGACCAACAAGAAAGAATGAACATCTTTATAGAAGCACAACAATTTTTAATTGACGAGATTGCAAACGTATGGTTATATGCACCAGATGATATTACAATAATTTCAGATAAAATGACAGGTGTTGATATTCATCCATTAAACTATTATTTAGTTACAATGGATTGGGATGTTACAAATTAGATTTTAGCCACTCAACTTTTTTGGGTGGCTTTTATCTGAAAGAACTTGCTCTAATACTCCTGCCTCTTAGGCTGTGAGATAAAGAGCAAGTAATTTTTTTAGATTAAGGCAACTAACATTCAGTGGCGGGGTTAGAACCCCCACTGAATGTTAGTTTT
>MDJN01000132.1 GCA_001995005.1 Candidatus Parepulonipiscium sp. PG-Nun2H_MBin03
CGTTGTTGAATATCAACTGACACACACATGACATGCAACTAAATATTTACTGATAACTTGTGGAGTGTCATCAAGGGGCTATCAAGTGTTACCAAAATAAATGTGAAACTTTGATTTCAGGCAGTCTAGCCACCAAAGATTGTTTCCTGTAATTGTGCAATGGAATGAAATAACAAACAAACAACTACAGTTTTTGTTTTTTGTTTTTTTTGAGCTAAACTTGTTTTGGACACTGTGTTTTGTAAAAGATTGCTACGTGTCTCTTTACCATATCAGTGAACACATTATTTATTTTCTCTTTTAAATATATTTCAAAAAGTTTACCTTTTCACTTCCTGGGTGCTTTGGTTAAAATATTATTTATGTAACGCTGAATATAAAAGGCAACAATATGAAAAAGTACAGGGACTGATGACTCTGTGTAGGAAGTGTTACATATATAATTACTTGATTTATCTCAATACATTCATATTTGTTTCACTGAGCTGATCCTCGAACCCTCCAAAGTGGTTTTTATGGGTTTTTTTAAGGATTTGTGTATTTTAATGCATCTTGAATGCAAGATGTCATATTGCGCACAGTATTGGATAAAAAATATTTCTATCTAAAGTATTGACACAATGTAGCGAGTTGGCTATAATAAATAATGTAGCGATAAGACTACATAAAAGCTAAGGAGGACATAAAATGGCAACAGGAAGTAAAACTTTTATTACAGCAAACGAATTATCAGAGATTTTAGGGGTTTCAAAGGGGCACGCCTACAAGATGATTAGGAGTATGAATGACGAACTAAAAAAGTTAAATTCAATATATAAGGAGGGCTACTAATGTCAGCAAAAAATCTTGATAGAAAGAATAGATTTAGAAGTAAAACAGTAGCATTTAGGGTATCACCAGAGGAGTGGGAGCAGTTTGAAATAGCTGTAAGGCTATCAGGTTTAACGAAGCAAGATTACCTTATAAAGCGTATTTCAGATAGAGAAATTGTGGTACAGGGCAATCCTAGAGTTTACAAAGCTTTAAGAGATGAACTGGCAAATGTGTTACAGAAGTTACAAGGTATTGAGAATACACCAGTAGATGATGAACTACTTGCTACAATCAATTTGATTACAACTACCGTGAGTGGGTTGAAGGAGGATATAGTGTAATGGGAGCGAATGAAAAAAAGACCGTTTCAAATACATCTACTGCTTTGTAGGTTCTCCCAAAGTAGGAAAGTCATTTTTTATGGCACAACTAGGGTACTGCGTCAGCAAAGGGATAGACTTATGGGGATTATGGCAAAGAAGTTAAAAGACGGACTAAAAGAACAACTGGAGCATTTTATCGCTGAGAAACCAAATACCAAATTGATTATTATTGATACGTTGAAGAAAATTCGAGATAAGGAAACAGAACAATATTCATATAGCAACGATTATGATATTGTAGACAATCTAAAGCAAATTACAAACAAACATAATATCTGCTTGCTTGTAGTACATCACACTAGAAAACAAGGTTCTGAAGATACTTTTGATACTATATCAGGTAGTAATGGATTACTTGGAGCAGCAGATGGAGCGTTTATTATGCAAAAGACAAAATGTGTAGAGGGTAAGGCAACATTAGACATTGCAGGACGTGACCAGCAAGACCAGAAGTTACACTTGAAATTCAATAAAATTAACTGTTTATGGGAACTAACTAAAGCTGAAACAGAGATTGTAACACTACCACCAGACCAATTACTAGAGAAAATATCAAAGATATTTAGTGACGAGGTACAAACTTGGACTGGAACAGCAACAGAACTACTAGAATTAATAGGCGAGAAAGAGTTACAGCCGAACACCTTATCAAGAAAGCTCAATGTTAATTAGCGAAGAAATATATCTATTGGGGCGACTGACAAACATTAGACACACGGAGGATTTAGCATGGATAAAAGAGACAAAGGGTTATACATTAAGTTTACACAAAAAGAAATAGATTTGATAGATGACTGTATGCAGAAAATGAAAATCCTAAGCCGTCTAGGGGGAGTTATGCCACTTGGTTGGGCGAAAAACCTATGACTTATTTCGATAAATTAAGAATTGCTATTGATGAAATATTGGAAATTAAGCCTAGTTCTTTTGAGGAATTTTTACAAGCAATGAAGGACAGAGGATATGAGCATAAGATGGGGAAGTATATAGCCTTTAAGGGTAATGGTCAGAAGAAATTTATTAGATTATATTCATTGGGTGAAGTATATTCAGAGGAAAGTATAAGAGCCGTTATCGACGGGAAGACTCTTCATAAACCAATGCCTAAAGTAGCACCTAATAATAAAGAAGTTAAAGTTAATCTGCTAGTTGATGTTCAAGCAAAATGGCATAGGGTGTATATACCTATGCATTGCTTGCAATTACTATAAAGTAGATATTTATAATTACTAATTTTAGATATTTAATATATGCCAGATAAAATAGAATTATATGTTGCGAAGATTGTATTTTAATTTCTTAGATGATATAATTATGATAAATCTTATTATTGAGGGAAAAATTTCTTGGATACAAAGCAAGCAATAGAAAATAGAGAAATAAATTATTTAGTGCATTTTACTCGTATGGACAACTTAGATAGTATTTTAAAATGTGGGGGATTATTAAGTAGAACCTTACTTGCTAGGAAAACATTTAATAGTTGCTTCCAACTATTTTAGCTATAGAGTTGATTGGGAATGTTGGACAAACTAAGGAGAAAATAATGGCAAGTCGACCAGTATTTGTAGTTTCTATGGAAACTACGTTTGTAGATAAATTAGATATAGAATTTACTTGGCATGCGGGATTTGCACTAAGCCAAAAGCAAAAATCTTTAGAAAGTTTACATGAAAAATTTTTAAAACACAGTAATAATAAAAAAGTATTAGAAATTTCTAGTAAATCACTTACTCCATTAGGAGTAAATTTGAGTGCTTTTAATTTAATGATTAAGAAAAAAAATTCGGAACAAAAATTTAGTGTGGAATGTGCATTTCAATCAAGCAAAGTGTTTGAAAATGGAGGACCATATAAAGAGCTATTATTAAAAACTTCTAAAGAGGCAAAGAGATACGAAAAATTAAAAACATCTGGAAATCTACTAAAATTTCAATATAATAATATTGATTGGGAATTAGAGCCTAAAACTTTATTTTATGATTGGTTATATATTAATGCTTTAAACTTAGATATTAATAAAGAGTTGGCAGAGCAACTAATAGAATATGATGCCTTTACAGATATCGAGTTTAATCCTCAAAAATCTATTAATTGTCAAGCATATGCGGCTG
>MDJN01000133.1 GCA_001995005.1 Candidatus Parepulonipiscium sp. PG-Nun2H_MBin03
ATTGTAAATAAGCTTGAATACGCTTGTAAAACTGCCATAAAGCATGCACCCAAAAAATTTCCCAATAAAACTATAGCAATATTTTTTATAAACTCTGCTGCTTTAGTCTGTTTATCATATACACTCATTACAACTAAACAATTTCCTGTAAACAAATCAGCACCATTAATTATTACAAACATAAAGCCTACAGGAAATACTATTCCTGTTACAAGCTTTGTTATACCAACATCTGCTATATTATGTGCTGCAAGCGAAGAAGCCATAGCACCCAGTGCCACATACATTCCTGCCAAAACACCCATAAGTAATACTTCCATAAATGAACGGTTAACTTTTGCAACGCCTGCATGTATAGTATAGTCAGTAATTTCTGGTGGGGTTAAATAATTTGCCATTTCAATTCTCCTTTTTCTTCATTGATAATGAAATCTTTCTTACTTTTGGTTCCACACTCAATACATAAACATCTACAATATCGCCAACTTTAACCACATCTAATGGATGTTTTACATATCTATCAGCCATTTGCGATAGGTGTACTAAACCATCTTGATGAACTCCTATGTCCACAAATGCACCAAAATCAACAATATTTCTTACTGTCCCTTTTAACTTCATGCCTACCTCTAAATCTTCAATTTCTAATACTTCACTATGCAGTATAGGGCTTGGCATATCTGCTCTCGGGTCTCGTCCTGGTTTTTCAAGCTCTTTTATTATATCTACTAAAGTAGGCTCACCAACTTCAAACTCAATTGCAAGCGACGCAATATCCACTTTATCATACTTGCCTTTTTCGATCAATTTATTAGCCACTTTATACGATTCTGGATGTACTCCAGTTGCATCAAGCAAATTCTTTCCTCCAATTATTCTTAAAAAACCTGCACATTGTTCAAACACTTTGGGACCTAATCCTTTTACCTTTTTAATTTCTGTTCTTGAGTTAAAGGCACCATTTTCTTCTCTATATGTGACTATATTTTCAGATACACTCTTTTTAATCCCTGATACATATTGAAGCAATGATGCAGATGCAGTATTTATATCCACTCCAACCTCATTAACTGCACTTTCTACTACTCCTCCTAAGCTTTCCTCCAATCTTTTTTGATTTATATCATGTTGATATTGCCCCACTCCAATAGATTGTGGGTCAATTTTAACAAGCTCTGCTAATGGGTCTTGCAACCTTCTTGCAATCGAAACTGCACTTCTTGTACCTACGTCGTCATTTGGAAATTCATGCGTTGCAAGTTTTGATGCAGAATACACTGATGCCCCTGCCTCATTGACTATCACATAACTTACTTTTATTCCACTTTCTTTTATCATGTCTGCTACAACTTTTTCACTCTCTCTTGAAGCGGTGCCATTTCCAATAGCTATAATCGTAACATTGTATTTTTTTATCAACTCTAATAGAGTTTTCTTAGTATTTTCTATATCTTCTTTTGGAATAGTTGGATAAACTACTGTATTTGCAAGCTTTTTGCCTGTTTCATCCACTACTGCAATTTTACATCCTGTTCTAAATCCTGGGTCTAGCCCTAATATGGTATGGCCTGCTAGCGGTCTTATCATAAGCAATTGATATAAATTTTTCTTAAACACATTAACAGCACTCTCTTCTGCTTTTTGTGTCAATTCGTTTCTTATATCTCTTTCAATTGAAGGTGCAATAAGCCGTTTATAACTATCCGCAATTGCTTCCTTTAATATAGGGAAATTTTTTGTAGTTATAATTTGCCTTGCTAGATAATTTAATATTACTTCTATATCAATATCTATTTTAGCGGTAATAATTTTTTCCTTTTCTCCACGATTAATCGCTAAAATTCTATGTGGCGGTATAGTTTTCACACTCTCTTGGTAGTTATAATACATCTTAAATACTTGCTTTTCATCTTTTTTCTCATCTTTGACTTTAGTCACAATTTGTGCTTCTTCTAATGTTTTATCTCGAATAAATCCACGATAAACCGCATTATCACTGATGTTTTCTGCAATAATATCTTTCGCTCCGTCTATAGCTGATGTTATGTCTGCAACCCCTTTTTCTTCATCTATAAATCTAGTTGCAACTTCATCTATATCTTCGCCCATTTGACTTAGTATAATATTAGCCAATTCCTCTAATCCTTTTTCCCTAGCTATTGTAGCTCTGGTCCGTTTTTTAGACTTGTATGGTAAATATAAATCTTCTACTAGTGTTAAAGTTGTAGCATTATCAATTTGCAATTTCAAATCAGGTGTCAATTTCTGTTGTTCATCAATCAGTCGTATCACCTGTTCTTTTCTACTTTCTAAATTTCTAAGGTAGTTAAGCCGTTGATAAAATTCTCTCAAAATCTCATCATTTAAGCCGCCCGTCAGCTCTTTTCTATACCTTGCTATAAACGGAATTGTATTATCTTCGTCTATTAGCTTTATAGTATTTTTCACTTGCTCTGTAGTAATATTTAATTCTTCAGTTAAAGTCTTGATTATATCCATTTATTTCTCCTAAAACGCCATAAGTAGTTGGCTTACTGAGCCTATTAACAATGTTGCTACTATAATTATACTAACTATAGTTAATATTTTCTTTCTATGCTTATTCATTCTTTCATGAATATTTGGCTTATAACCGTTATTTTGCTTCTTATTTTGCTTCATCTTATCACCTCAATAATATGTTGTTTTATACAAAAATTGTAATCTATTTTTTTAGTATCATCTTTAAATTTTACAACTATAAATTTATTATCTGCTTTGGTAACTACTCCTTTTTTATATATCTTATGGTGTATTACAGTACCTACTTCAATACTACCTGGAAACATCTCACTAAGAAATTGCGATGCTTCTGTAGGCTTGTCATATCTTTGTTTTGGTATATATATATTCAAATTATATCTAGCTCTAGTTAAGGCTACATAAAAAAGTCGTCTTTCTTCTTCAATCTTGAATATAGAGTCTTTTTTTGTACTAGGAATAATTTCATTTACTACATCAATTATAAATACAGTATCAAATTCTAATCCTTTAGCACTGTGCATCGTTGTTAAGGTTACTGCATTATTATTAGGCTTACATTGTTTTATGTCATTTTCTATCTCAGTTAATTTGTTTTCCCAAGAAACAAAGTCGGTAAACTCTTTTACGGATTCTCCTATTTCATTTAAAATCTCAAACAAAGAGTCTGTCGATATTCTTCTAAACTTTGCATAATCTATTAGATAATCCTCATATCCTATGTTTTTTCTAATATATTTTATACTTTCTGGTAACGGCATAGTGTTAATCTTTTTCAAATCTACTGCAAGGTTAATAATTCTTTCTTCTTGCCATTCCTCTAATTGATGGATTTGAATAAAATTAAGTAGAGGTTGGTTTGAATTTTTCATATACTTTATAACTTGTTTTGAAATGTATCTGCTAGGTTTATTAATTATTCTTGATATTTCATTCATATTAGTTAAATCGTCTGCAGCTCTTAGGTATGCAAGAATATCTTTAGTTACCCAGTGATTGTGTAATGAAGATACGCCGTCTTTCATTCTAAATGGTATATTGCTATTTAACAATTCTATAACAAGAGGTCTAGCTTGTATATTATTTCTATAAATTATTGCAGTTTTTGATAACTCTTCTTTGTTTAATATTATTAAGTTTTCTACAATCTGCTTAGTTTGCTCTCTAATATTTTTGCAGTAAATAATATTAGGTTTCGTCTCCCCCGTATTATGGGCAACCATTTCTTTATTAAATCTTTTAGTATTAACTTTAATAAGTTGGTTGCTCTTTTTTATAATTTCTGGGTTTGATCTATAATTAATATCTAATATAACTTTATTGGTATTTTTAAAATAATTATCCAGATTTAGTAGAAATTCTGGTTTGGAGCCTCTGAAACAATAAATACTCTGATCATCGTCTCCTACTATAAATATGTTATCATCATTTTGCTTTAAGAGTAAAATAGTTTCAAACTGTACTGCATTAATATCCTGGAATTCATCAATTAAAATATATTTATATTTTTTTTGAAAATATTCTCGTATTTCATCTACTTCTTTTAATATATAATAACAATCTACTAGCATATCGTCAAAATCATATTTATTATGCATTTCTTTATAAGATTCATATTCGTTATATACTTTAATAAAATCTTGTTTTGAAATCTCTATAGGATTATAGTTTTTAAGCTCTATTAATTGATTTTTCATAAGAGTAAGTTCCGACAAAAATGCATCTACAAAATCTTCAATATCATCTATTTGTAAACCAATATAAATTTTGGTTATTAATTTCCTCTTATCATCTTCTTGTATAAGATTTTCTAAGCTATATTTTGTCTTATTCACATACTTAAGTATCCTATAAAATATTGAATGAAACGTACCAAAGACTACTTTATCTACACCATATTTTGTCTGATAACGTGCCTTCATTTCATTTGCTGCAGCTTTTGTAAATGTAATTACCAATATATTATCAGGATGTACGCCTAGATTGTTTATCATATAGTGTATTCGCTCAACAATTACATAAGTTTTTCCTGAGCCCGGCCCTGCTACGACCATTGTAGGACCTAGTCCACTTGCTACAGCCTTATATTGATTATCATTTAACAATTTCTCAACCCTCCTTAATACATATGCCCCTTATCCACGCATTGGCGAACTTCATCTGGCATGTTTTCATATAACTTTAACAATCCAAACGGACAGTTTATATTAAACATACACTCTTGACACTTTGGCGAGCGTGCTGTACAAATCGCTCTGCCATGCATTATAACTTGCGTATTATATCTTATCCAATGCTCCTCTGGTAATATATTCATAAGATCAAATTCTATCAAAGTTGGGTCTGTATTTAGAGTAAATCCCCATCTGATGCTAATCCTTTTTACATGAGTGTCTACCACTACACTAGGTATTTTATAGATATTACCTCTTATTACATTAGCAGTTTTTCTTCCCACTCCATAGAGCGTTGTAAGTTCTTCTATAGTTGTAGGCACAGTATTATTATACTTATCCACAATTATTTGTGCTGTTTTGATTATATTTTTTGCTTTATTTTTATAAAATCCTGTGCTTTTTATACTCATCTCCAATTCGTCAAGCGATGCCTGTGCAAAGCTATTCGCATCTGGATATCTTTTAAATAAATTTTCTGTAACTATGTTCACTCTATCATCTGTACATTGTGCACTTAAAATAGTAGCTACTAGAAGTTCAAATGGTGTTGTATAATTTAAAAAGCACGGCACTTCTTTCTCGTAATGTTCATCTAATATCCGTAGTATGTTCTTAACATGTTTTTTCATATCTTTGTCCATGTTACTTTTTTATTATAGTTAAATAAAATCGCAGTTTGTTCTAGTTTTGGTTGTCTGTTGTATACATCATATCTAAAATGTTCTATTCTTAACGACCTATGGCTAACTGCACCTATTTTATTAAGCACATCTACATCTTTTAATACTTCTAAGTTAAATTGTTTAAACTTATCTTGGTCAATTGTTTCAAGCTCTGTAATATGATTATGCACATTTTCATGCAACAGCCAATCCCATTTTATCAATTCTTTAATTAATTCTAGATTAATATTTTCTAAACTACTTGCAAATTTTAAAAGCAATAAATAGTATGCTTGTTTCTTATGACTAACTTCATCATATCCATTTTCTTCCCAAAAAATAGCAAATTGTTCAAAAAAGTTAAATGGCGACTTAAACATATTATATAAATATTCAAGGCTTGCACCAAATCTATTCGTGTTATAATATCTGTCCACTAAGTTACATACTGTATACAATCTACTTATTTTATCATAGTTTATATATTTTGTAAACAAAACTTCATACGGTGGACTACTTTTATATATTATTCCATATTTATCTGCTTCATAATATAACTGTGAACCTTTTAACACCTTTAAAAATCCTAATTGCAGTTGCTCTGGTCTTAACGCAATCACATCATTAAATGATTGCTTAAAAGAATTATAATCTTCATGTGGTAAGCCTACAATCAAATCTAAATGCTGATGTATATTTGGCAATTGATATTTAATATTGTCTAAATCTCTATTAATTGCACTTAAAGTTTTTATATTAGTCGACTGTACTCCTATCTCAAATTGGATTAGACCTACTCGTGCCTCTTTTAATATTTCTACCATATCATCTGTTAATAAATTGGTAGCTATTTCAAAATGAAAATTAGTAACTTGATTATCATGTTCTATAATATGTCTAAAAATTTTCATAGCAAATTCTTTGTTAGCATTAAAGGTTCTATCTACAAATTTTACTTGAGCTACATTATGTTGCAAAAAATGGTCTAATTCATTTAATACTCTTTCTATTGGCATAAACCTTACGCCCTTTTGTATGCTGGATAAGCAATAGCTACATCTAAAAGGGCATCCTCTACTAGCTTCATAGTAAATTATCTTATTGTTAAATTGATTTATATCCTTATATACAAATGGCAACTGATCCATTGATAATGGCTTTCGTTCCTTAGTAACCATGATCTTATCATCTTTTTTATACACAATGCCATCTATATCAGATAATTTTATTTTATTATATTCCCAATAGTCTAAACATTCTTTAAAAGCAGCCTCACCCTCACCTTCTATTATAATATCTACAATATCCAGTAACTCTCGTGAATTATAACTTACTTCTGGGCCTCCTAGGATAATTTTTATGTCTGGTAGAATTTTCTTTATAGTTGGAATGATTTCTAAAATCATGCTAATACTCCAAATATAACAAGAAAATCCTAAGATGTCTGGCTTGCTTTTATATATTGATTTTATAATATCATTACTGTACTGATTTATTGTAAATTCTGCTGTTTGTACATTATGATTTTTCCCACAGTAATGTTTTAGATAATAAATTGCTAAATTTGAATGGATGTACTTTGCGTTAATTGCTGCTATTAAAGTTTTCATATATAATTTTTCCATTCACTAAAGTATAATTTACAACTCCGAATACTTCCATATTATTAAAAGGAGTATTACAAGCTTTTGATACAAAATCTTTATTATCTATTATATAAGACTGATTTACATCAATAATTGCAATATCTGCAACTTTTCCTACATCAATATTTCCTTTATCTATATTTATTATGCTAGCCGGTATTGTACTCATTTTTCTAACAAGCTCTATTGCAGATAAAAATTTAGTTTTAACCAAATACGTATAGCTTATTGCAAAACTAGTTTCTAGACCTATTACCCCAAACGGAGCATGTTGAATTGGCACATTCTTTTCTTCTTCTTGGTGTGGTGCATGGTCTGTGGCAATATTATCTATTATACCGTTTTTCAGTGCATCTCGTATTGCCTCAACATCATCTTTGGTCCTAAGAGGCGGGTTCATCTTTTTATTAGCATCAAAATCACTCAGGGCAGTATCATCTAATACAAAATAATGTGGTGCCGTTTCAGCTGTCACTTGTACTCCAAGGCTTTTTGCAAACTCAATAAGCTCAGCCCCTCCTCGTGTACTTACATGACATATATGCAGTTTTGATCCTGTATGCCTTGCTAATATCATATCTCTTGCTATAATAATTTCTTCGGCTTCTCTCCCAATTCCTTTTATGCCAAATAACATAGCATTGTCACCTTCATTCATGCTTCCACCAATTAAGGCCATATCCTCTGCATGTGAAAACACCGGAATATCAAGCTCAGCCGCACAAAGCATAGCCTGTTTCATAATAGATGAATTCATCACTGTTTTACCATCTTCGCTAATGGCACATATTCCTGCGTCTTTCATCTTACTGATATCGGTTATAGTCTGACCCTGCTGTCCTTTAGTAATCGCTCCAATCGGAATAACATTTACTCCATTTGCACGCATAGCCTTAATTTTTATATACTCAACAATACATTCATTATCTACTACAGGTTCTGTATTTGGCATGCAGCACATAGTGGTTACTCCTCCACGAGCGGCAGCACAGCAACCGGATTTTATGTCCTCTTTATGAGTAAACCCTGGTTCTCTAAGATGCACATGCAAATCTACTAACCCTGGAATTACCCATTTATTTGTAGCATCTATTACCCTATACCCTACGTCTTCCTTTTCGCCTATAAATACTACATGGCCATCTTCTATAAATATATTAGTTACTTGTTCTAAATTGGTCGCTGGATTTATAACTAATCCATTTTTTATACAAATTTTCATATAATTACCTCACAATCTTTTCTACTATTTATAATATAACCAATTCCATGCATATTCAAGCCTAGGAGAAGATTTTTAAATATTTAGTTATTTTCCTGTCACCACACAAAAATGAGAGATGCTCTGCATCCCTCAAAGTATATAATTATTTCAAAAATTGTTTGCCAATTACCTACTGTTTGCTTTTAAAATAATTTTCAATGCTATCAAGGGTTGTTTCTAATTCTGCATCTTTATGAGCAGCTGATATAAACATAGCTTCAAATTGCGAAGGAGATGTATAAACTCCATTACTTAGCATATATCTAAAAAAGTCGGCGAATTTACCTGTATTAGTCTGTTTTGCACTTTCGTAATCGTATACTATTTCTTCGCTAAAAAATATTGTCCCTATCGACCCTATATAATTGCATCTTAATGGCATCTTATATTGTTTTATTAATATCTCAATACTATTAAAAAACTTTCCAGCACGTAAGTTTAACTTCTTATAAAAATTCTCATCTTCATGGATTATTTTCAGCTGAGTCAACCCAGCTGTCATGGCAATCGGGTTGCCACTTAGCGTGCCCGCTTGGTACACACTTCCTAAAGGTGCAACAAGACTCATAATTTCACGTCTGCCTCCATACGCCCCAACAGGCATACCTCCTCCAATAATTTTACCATATACTGAAAGGTCTGGTGTTATATCAAATTGTTGAGCAGCCCCACCAAATTGCAACCTAAACCCTGTTATTACCTCATCAAATATTAGTAGCGTTTTATTATCGTCACATAATTGTCGCAACTTCTGCAAAAAGTCTTTTTTGGGTAGTACTACGCCCATGTTTGCGGCAACTGGCTCTATAATTACTGCTGCAATTTGTCCTCGATTTGCTATAAATAATTCTTCTACACTATCTATATCATTATAGTTTGCAGTTAACGTATCCGCTGCATTCCCCTCTGTCACTCCTGCACTATCTGGTGTGCCTGCTGTCATAGCTCCTGAGCCTGCTTTTACTAGCATATAATCACTATGTCCATGATAGCAGCCTATAAATTTTATTATTTTATCTTTTTTTGTATATCCTCGAGCAAGGCGAATTGCACTCATCACAGCTTCTGTACCGGAATTTACCATTCTCACCATGTCTATATGTGCTATATTATCACATATAAATTGTGCCATTTCAACTTCAATTTCTGTTACAGCTCCAAAGCTTAATCCGTCACATATTGCCCGACTTACGTTTTGTCTTATTTTTTCGTTATTATGGCCTAAAATCATAGGTCCCCATGAGCAAACATAATCAATATATTTATTTCCATCTACATCTGTCATGTAACAACCGTCAGCAGATTTTATAAATCTTGGTGTATCAGAAACGGAGCCAAATGCTCTGACTGGGCTATTCACCCCTCCTGGTATATATTGCTTTGCTACATCAAAAAGTCTTCTTGATTTTTTTATATCGCTCATTTATCCGATCCTTCCTTCATCAATAAAGCGTGCTATTTCTTTTGCAAAATATGTTATATACATAGAAACTCCTGCTCTAAATGCAGATACTGCCATCTCACAGATGATACCATCTTCATCAACAAAACCTGCAGCCGCCGTTGCTTTTACCATAGCATACTCACCGCTTACACTATATGCACATATAGGTAAATTTATAACTTTGCTTATATTCGATATAATGTCTAAGTATGATAATGCCGGCTTAATCATTATTATATCTGCACCTTCTTCAACGTCTAGCAACACTTCTTTCATAGCTTCATCTGTATTATGGTAATCCATTTGGTAACTTTTTCTGTCTCCAAAAGACGGGGCAGAGCCTGCTGCTTCTCGAAACGGACCATAAAAAGCTGATGCATATTTTGCAGAGTATGACATTATAGGCGTGTTTATATATCCATTATCGTCTAATTTTTTTCGAATTGCTTTCACACGGCCATCCATCATATCAGATGGTGCCACCATATCAGCCCCAGCTTGTGCATGGGATATTGCAATATTCGCCAAAACTTCTACCGTAGCATTATTTTGTACTTCTTTTCCCTCTAAAATTCCACAATGCCCATGAGAAGTGTATTCACACATGCATATGTCTGTTATGCAATAAATCGCTGGAAAATTTCTTTTTGTATAGCGTAAAGCTTGTTGCACTATGCCGTCTTGTGCATAAGCCCCGCTGCCAATCTCATCTTTTTCCTTTGGTATACCAAAAAATATTACTGCCAATACTCCGCTAGCTAATGTTTCTGTTAAAACTTCGTTTAATCTATCAACACTATACCTAAACTGCCCAGGCATTGATAATATTTCTTCTTTAATATTATCACCTTCTATTACAAATATAGGATATATTAGTGCCGATTTGTCTAGCCTTGTCTCTCTTACCATTTTTCTTAGTGTAGGCGTGTTTCTTAATCTACGAGGTTTCATCTGTACGCTCCTTAATATCTATTACCAATTGAACTAATTCATCTATTGTAGCTTCTTTTGCCACATAAGTTTTAAATCCATATTTATCTGCACACTCTTTTGTCTTTTCACCAATGCATGCACACTTATACTCAGAATATGTGCCCCACTTGGTATTATTCACAAAGCCTTCCACAGAAGATGCACTAGTAAATACAATACAGTCTATATCATCTACTATTATCGGAAAGGACGTAAAATGAGTATCATACATAGGAATATCATAAACAGTAGTGTGACTTAACATATCTACTATTTCATTATCTGCCTTTGTCGCACGAAACAGCAATATATTGTTTTGTTCCTTTAATGCTTTGGCAAGACTTGCCCCGTCATATATATCAGGCATTAAATCAGCTATTATGCCCCTTTTAGCTAACGCAGCTTTTGTACTAGGCCCGACTACAGCAAATTTTACATATTTAAATGTACGAATATCTTTTTGGTGCTTTTCTAAGTTATAAAAAAATGATTCTACTCCTTGCGGACTTGTAAATGCTATCCAATCCATTTTAAGGCGTAGTGCGTCTGTAAAAGCTCTGTTTTGTTCGATAATCGTCGTTGTGATACTTGGCAACTCAATTACTTCTGCACCTAGTTTTCTAAGTTTTGTCGCAGTTTTTGATACATTACTAGTGGATGTTGAAACTGCTACTTTATATCCGAATAATGGTAATTTTGAGTACCAGTCTAAATCATTACTTAGTTTGCATACTTTTCCTACCACAATAATAGCCGGTGTTCTAATCGCTTGATTTACTACAGCTTCTCTTAATGTGCTTATAGTTGCAACCACCTTTTTTTGATGCGATGTAGTCGCTTGTTGCAAAACTGCAGCCGGCATATCTTTATCCATCCCTGCTTTTATTAGCCCTGTTGTAATTTGTTCTAAACTAGAAATTCCCATCAAAAATATAAGAGTGCCATTTAATTTTACTAAAGCTTCAAAATTCATATCCAGTGGTTCATCTTGCTTTTTATGCCCTGTGATTATATGGATTGAGGAGCAATAATCTCTATGCGTTACTGGAATTCCATTATATGCAGGTCCAGAGATTGCTGATGTCACACCAGGGACTACTTCAAAGTCAATTTTGTGTTTTACCAGCAATTCTAATTCTTCGCCACCTCGGCCAAACAGAAATGGATCTCCTCCTTTTAGCCTAACCACTTTATTCCCTTTCAAAGCCTCGTCTAATAGTAACTTATTCGTATCCTCTTGTTGCATAATGTGATGTGCTGCACGCTTACCAACATTTATACAGCGTTTATTTGAATCAATAGTAGCCAGAATACTATCCCCAACTAATGCATCATATACGATTACATCTGCAGTTTGCAGTAATTCTTTTGCTTTTATAGTAAGTAGCCCTATATCCCCTGGACCAGCACCTACTAAGTATACTTTACCTTGCATACATTTCCCTCATTTCCTTTGCTAAATTAGTCCCTAATTGATAACTATCTTGTATTTTACCCGTAACTTTACGTGTCGTATAGGTATCCGTATCTTCATTGTAATATAATCCCGTCACTGTTATACAATCATCTTCTATTACACTATATGCTGTATGAGGCGATGTACAACCTCCATCTAGCTCTTTTATAAAAGCTCTCTCACTCATCGCTATATAATATGATTCTTTATCGCAAAATCCGTCTAGACACGAATAGTCCTCATCCTCTCTGCCTTGAATTGCGATAATTCCTTGACCAGCGGACGGAATTATTTCTTCTGTTGTAAAATATCTACTAATTCTTTCTGCAAGACCTAATCTTTTAATTCCTGCCGCAGCCAAAACTAATGCACTATATTCGCCATTATCTAATTTTCTAAGGCGAGTTTGCAAATTGCCTCGAACAGGTGCAAAGGTTGCTTCTGGGTATAGCTTTTGCAATTGTATTATTCTACGTTTACTAGATGTACCTATAGGTTTGCTTAAGTCTAGCTCATTTTTACCCTCTGGTAAAATTAGTACATCTCTTGGATCTTCTCTTTTAGAATAACCTATAATCGGCAGTTCCACTTCTGCCGGCATATCTTTTAGGCTATGCACCGATATATCGCTTCTTTTTTCTATTAAGGCTACATCAAGTTCTTTAACAAAAAGTCCTTTGCCTCCAATTTTTTCTAACGTCTTATCTAAAATAATATCTCCTGTAGTTTTCATTGTTAACAAAGTAGTATTAATATTATTTTGTTTTAAATAATCTATTACCATTTGGCTTTGAACCACAGCAAGTTTACTCTCTCTGCTTCCCACAACAATTGTTTTTTTTATCATCTTTTCAATATCTTCCCTTATCTTTTTAGTTTGTGCGTAGTTTTTACCACTTGATGAGATAGCAATAACTGTATTATCATCAACAATTACTGCCGGAAAATAAAAACTACATTTGCTTTTATCGGTTGATACATTTATTGCTATATTCTTTTTTATACAATACTCATATATTTGGTTGTTTAAGTCTTTGTCATTAGTCATTGCAAAGACAATATCAGCCTCGGCTAAATCCTCAAAAGCAAATTCTCTCTCAATGATTGTTACCTTATCATGACAATATAATAGTTTAGGTATTTCCTTTGCAATCACTGTAATACTGTCTACAAATTGTAACAACGTCAAAATTCGTCTACTGCCAATTTCACCAGCTCCTACGGCTACAATTTTCTTATGTGCTAAATTTACAAAAACCGGAAAAAATGGTTTACTCATCATATAACCTCTCAATGGTTTCTAAGTATTGTTCAAAATCATCGTCATCTAAGTTATCTCGCAAATGAAATAATAATTTATTTATTACATTTGTAGTAGAAGCATTTACAGCATTGCTTAATACCACTATTTCATCATGAGTTAAAGGTAGTTTCGCATACTTTTTCTTAAGCCTTGAATGTATATCTTTTGAAATATGATACTTTATAGCTTGAATTTGTGAGATGTGGTCAGTATGCTTAAGCCAAGTATAGAAGTTATCTAATTCTTCATCTATAATTATTTTTGCCTTAGTCAACGCCTCATCATCTTCTGCAGATAATGTAAAGTCATCAATATCGTATAGCATTATATTTGCAATGTCACATACTTGGGTATCAATATCTCGTGGCACGGCTAGGTCAATTAAAATCAGCGGCGTACGCCTATCCTTTACCATATCATAGCTAATCGTAAAGTGAGGGCTGCTTGTGGCACTTACAATCACATCGCATTTATCTATATATCTTTTTCGCTCTTCATACTCTATCGGCATACACCCTTCTGGCACCTCTACCGTCTTATGTCTGTCCGAGCGTACAGTTACATATACTTTGCTATTTTTATTTGCCAATTTTGTTGCTACTAATTTGCCAATTTGGCCATTTCCTATTACCATGCAATAACTAATTGGTTTGTTTTCAAGCACTTCTATTGCTTGTTGAGCCGCTCCTAAGTTTCCACGCACAAAAGTAACAGAAGTTTTAATTTTTTTTGCAGAAGTTATTGCCATTCTAAACAGCACTTCTAAAGTATTTGATAAAAATTTATTTTCTCTTGCTAAAAGCAATGCATCTTTTACTTGTGATATAATTTGGTCTTCTCCAAAAATCTGAGATTTTAGCCCAGCTGTTAGTTGAAACAGATGCTTATATGCCTCTTCATTTATTCGGTAAGCAAAAATATTTTTAATATCTTGACCAAAATATTTTGTCAAATACTCTAATATATCTATATCACCTTCTATGTCAAACCATAATTCTGTTCTATTACAAGTTGAAATTATTATGCATCCCGAAAGCATTGTATTTTTCTTAAAAATCGCCATAGACTCTATTATTTTCTTTTTTGTAAACGAAAATATACTTCTTTCGTCAATTGTCGCCGTACTATAATCAATTCCCACCATCTGTATACTCATAAATTACTCCATTATAATATGTTTAATTAATAATTGCCTAATTCCTTCGTATTCTCCTAATCCTTTAAGGTGACATTCTACCTCAAACCCATTATCTAAAAAGATTGACTTATATGAATCTGGCTCATCTCCAGCCAAATCATTTTTTGCATGGTCTCCTGCCACTATCATAAGAGGAGCCAAAACTACTTTGGTAAAATTTTCAGCTTTAACATAATTTAATACTACATCAATTTCTGGATACCCTTCTACAGTTGAAACAAAAAAGTTTTTATGCCCCATTTGTTTAAATTGATAATCTAATGCAGGATATATTGAATTTGCATAATGCGTTGTACCGTGCCCCATTAATACTACGGCCGTATCTGATTTTACAAATGCAAATTCAGATAAAATAGCTTCTATTAGTTGACAACTATCTTCATGTGTTGTCAGCAACGGGTCTCCTATAGATATTTTAGAAAATTTATCAGTATACTCTAATATTTCTGCTTTCATAATATCATTTTCTATTCCGTTTAATACATGAGTCGGTTGAACCACAACTTCTTTCACACCGTCACTTATCATCTGTTCCATCGCAGATTTTACAGGCAAAACTACCTCGTTGTATTTCTTTTTCATAATCGAAATTATCATCTTACTTGTAAATGCTCGATATACTTTATAGTCTTTATATGCTTCTGCTATATCTTGTTCTATCTTATCTATTGTTTTTTCTCGTGTATCTCTATGGCTTGTGCCAAAGCTCACTACTAAAATCGCCTTCATATTTTATACTTCTCCTTTATCCTTAACAATTATCAGCGAATAATATCCACTGCTATCCGGAATTTCATCTAGGCTATTATATACTTTTTCATTTGGCATACCACAATTTTCAATCATCACTGCCGTAGAATTAGCTTTTTTTAGTTGCTCCTTAACTTCTTTCATCTTGCTTGCAGCTTTCATTAATACTTTAGTACCACTTAGTTTAAGAGCCTCTTCTATTTGATAAGAAGCTGGGATAATGTGCAACATTTCACTTCTTTCTACAAGGCTCATATTAAGTCTTGCCGCTACAGAACAAAATGACGGTATACCACTTACTATTTCTGTTTCATACCCTAAATCTAAAATCTTTTTGTGGATATATACATAAGTTGCATATATAGTGGCATCTCCTAAGGTTAAATATGCAACGTTTTTACCCTCATCTAAGTATTTAGCAATTATTTGCGTAGATTTAGTATAACTTTCTTCTAACTTATCTGCATCTTTTGTCATTACAATTGGAACGCCAACTATCTCTTTATTCTTCATCTCCGGACAGACCGGTAACGCAATCTTATATGCCACTGTTTCTTTTGGATTTTCGCTAGGTAATACAATTATATCACTTTCTTTTATTACTCTAACTGCTTTTAATGTCATAAGCTCTGGATCCCCAGGACCTACGCCAATACCATATAATTTTCCACTCATGTTTAATATTCTCCTTAAAATAATTTATTTTACAAAGCCTTTTGTAAATATACTGATAATCTTTAGTATACCAAAAAAAGTAAGATATATAAATACCTTTTTTTCTAATATTTTTATATATTTTTACTAACACTTTCTACATAAAATCTATATCAATTATACAACTTTAAAATTATAATATTTCTTTTAAATTTTTTTGGGTGTTAACTGAATTAATTTACTTTATACTTACCATAGTCTAATGCTACTATTTTATTTATAATTATAAATTTATTTATATTCATTTATAATTATGTCAAAAAATAAACTAGCATTTTGATAAAAATTTTATTTTTTTACAAAACCCCTATGCAAAACCCAATAATCGTGTTATACTACATTTAAGTATTTTTATTGACATATTTTATTACATATTTCGTCAAAGGAGCAACTGTGTATGAAAATTCTTAGTATATTTGGTACTCGTCCTGAAGCTGTGAAAATGGCCCCATTAATTAAGGAATTGGAAAATGATTGCGAATTAGAAAGTTTTATTTGCATTACCGCACAGCATAGAGAAATGCTTGACCAAGTTATGGAGATTTTTAATTTGACGGCTGATTACGATCTCGACATTATGACTAAAAGTCAAACACTAGTCGATATTACTACTAAAGTTTTAACCGGAGTATCTATTATATTAGATGACTTGCATCCTGATTTAGTCTTGGTTCATGGAGATACGACTACTTCTTTTGCGGCATCGCTTGCAGCATTTTATAAACAAATACCCGTAGGAGATGTTGAGGCTGGGTTGCGCTCATTTAATAAATATGAGCCGTTTCCTGAAGAGATTAATCGTCGTCTTACTGGGGTAATAGCAGATGTGCATTTTTCACCTACCGCTACTTCTAAACAAAATTTGCTAGCTGAAGGTGTGTCTGCAGAATCTATTTTTATAACTGGTAATACAGTAATAGATGTGTTAAAAACAACCATAATACCAAACTATCGTTTTAAGACTTCCATTTTAAATTTACTTAATAATAAAGATAATAAAATCATTACCATAACTGCACATAGACGTGAAAATTTAGGGCAGCCTTTAAGAAATATCTGCTGTGCTATAAAAGAGCTTATTTCTACTCATGGCGATTTAGAGATTGTATATGCAGTACATAAAAATCCTGCTGTTATGAATATAGTAGACGAAGTTTTATCTGGTGTAGACAGAGTACACTTAGTCCCGCCACTCGATTTAAAAGATATGCATAATTTATTGAATTTATCATATCTTATATTAACCGACTCTGGTGGGCTACAAGAAGAAGTTCCTGCTCTTAATAAACCTGTTCTTGTTCTACGAAACGTAACTGAACGTCCAGAAGGGATCGAAGCTGGTACCTTAAAGCTTGTAGGTACCGATACTGCCAATATAGTGTATAATGTAAATACTTTACTAACTAATCAAGTAGAATATAAAAAAATGTCTACCGCTAAAAATCCATTTGGAGATGGTTTTAGCTCTGCTAGAATTGTATCTGCTATAAAATATTTTCTTAATCTAAGCGATATTAGAATAAAAGACTATAATTAGTAAATATTAATAAGGTGAAAACATGAAAAGTAAAAAAGGACTTGCTACTACTTTTGCTCTGGTTACACAATTAGGATTTTCTATGGTTATCCCTATTTTCCTATGTTTTTTTATAGGAATATTTTTAGATAAAATTACAACACTTAGTCCTTTATTTTTAATTATATTTATATTTCTAGGGGTAGGCGCTGCATTTAGAAATATGTTTTATATCATTTTAAAGGAAGCGAAAAAGGGTGAGCATCATGAAAAAAGAGATTTTAAAAGATAGGTTAATTATTACAATGATTATTTATTCGTTTGTAATATCTATAATAGGAATAATATTTAATGCCGATATTTCCTATGTCATAGGGGTATGTTGTGGTACTTTAGTTGCAATATATAGACTTATATCACTTAATATATCTCTTAATAAAGCAGTGCATTTACCTGAGGATAAAGCAATCAACTATTCAAGGGGACAGTACTTAATTAGATATGTTATTACAGGTGCTACACTGATTTTGGCTGCCCTACTGGGGATTTCTACTCTAATAGGCGTTTTTCTGGGATTAATAGGAATAAAAGTAGCTGTATTTTCAGAGCTATTTTATCATAAATGAAAACTGTTGTTTTTGTTGCATAGTACACAAAGCAGTTCTTAACTCTTTGTGCCTCTACTATATCAAAATTTCTATTGTGGATAATCTCTAGTAAATAATTTTTGGCAGTAACGCCTAGGCGTTTTGCATATATATTTTTAAACAGAAGGGAGGGAAAAGAGTGGACGAACAATTAGATTTTGGCATACACATGATAATACCCCTGTTTGAAACGAGTGACGGAAGTGTTTTTGGTTTTACTACAACCCATATAAATACTTGGATTGTTATAGCAGTCCTTACTATATTTGGTTTATACGTAAACGCAAAAGTGAAAAACTTCAAAACTATTCCAGATACAAAATTTCAAGTACTTATTGAAGCTATAGTTGATATGTTTGAATCGTTTACCGCAAGTACGATGGGAGAGAAAAACAAAAGTTTTTCTATGTTTTACGGACCGTTATTTTTGTTTATATTACTATCAAATTTATCAGGTCTTGTAGGGCTAAGACCACCTACGGCTGACATTGCAACAACTTTTGCACTATCACTTACTACATTTTTTATGATTCAGTGGTACGGGGTAAAATCAAAAGGTTTTGGTTACTACAAAGAGCTTATGGAGCCTATACCTCTACTTTTACCACTTAACGTCATCGGTGAGCTTTCAAACCCAATATCACTAAGTTTTCGTCTATTTGGTAATATTCTAGGTGGAACAATTATTATGGGATTATATTATTCTATGATTCCGTGGTTTGGTTTAATTGGAATACCATCTTTATTACACATGTATTTTGACATTTTTGCAGGGGCTCTGCAAACACTGATATTTATCATGCTTAGTATGACATTTGTATCTGGTGCTATGGAATAGGAGGAGTGAAATGAACATTTTAGATGTATTATTTGGTTGGATGGCTTATACAGACCCTACCGCACTCGTCCTAGGAGCTAGTGCGATAGGTGCTGGGCTTGCGATGATTGCAGGAATTGGGCCTGGAATAGGACAAGGATTTGCAGCTGGTAAAGCAGCTGAGGCTATGGGCAAAAACCCAAAACATGGCGGAAGACCTGCAACTTTAGTAATGCTACTTGGAGCTGCAGTTGCAGAAACTTCAGG
>MDJN01000134.1 GCA_001995005.1 Candidatus Parepulonipiscium sp. PG-Nun2H_MBin03
ATCGGTAAAAACCTAGTTGCAATGATGATGCGTGGTGCAGGTATTGAAGTAATTGATGCAGGAGTTGACGTATCAACTGAAAAATTCTTAGAGTTAGGTGAAAAACACAACGCTCAAATCTTATGTATGTCTTCTTTATTAACAACTACTATGGAAGCTACAGGAGATATTATTAAAGAGATTGAAGATGCAGGAAAAAGAGATAAGTTTAAAATAATGGTAGGTGGAGCACCTGTTACAGAGGAGTATGCTAAGAAAATCGGAGCAGACTACTACACACCAGATGCAGCATCTGCAGCAGAAGTTGCAAAACAAATTTTAGCTTAATTAAAAAAATATTAACTAAGATTGTAGATATTAAAAAAATAATTTGTATGCAAACAGAGGGATACAGTAGTATGTATCCCTCATTTAGTATAATCAGCTTAAATAGAGAGGAAAAAACGTATGGACTTATATTTATTAACAGGATTTTTGGGTGCAGGTAAAACTACTACTATATCCGAAATATTAAAAATATGGCAAGATAAGAAAGTTGCACTAATAATAAATGAATTTGGTAAAGCGGGAGTTGATGGTAAAATTTTAGATGATACATCATATTTATCTGAAATAACTGGGGGCTCTATTTTTTGTACCTGCAAAATTAACCAGTTTGAAAATGTGCTAATAAATATTATACAGCAAAAACCTGAAATAATTATCGTAGAAGCATCTGGTCTTAGTGACCCGACGAGCGCATATCAAATTTTAGATAAGTTTGACGAAGTAATATACAAAGGATGTATTTGTATTGTAGATGCATATTATTTTGAGAAAGTTATACGAACTGCAAAGGTTAGCAAAAAACAAGTTAGAATTTCAGATGCAATAATAATTAATAAACAAGATTTAGTAGAAGAAGATAAAATAGAAGAAGTTAAAAAACTTATCTATATGCATAATCCATACGCTACAATACATCGCACTGCATTTGGGAAAATAGACTCTGAGTGGATAATGGAGCTAGAACCTACTAGGAAAGAAGATGCAGGTATTAAAACACGGGATATAACTTTGCAAAAATATATGTTACACTTATCTGAGGCGTGCAGTTATAACCAGTTAGTTAAGATGCTAGAAGTTTTTATTGAAGATACTTATAGAGTAAAAGGATTTGTAAAGATAGAAGATGGAAATTTCTTAGTAGATTGCGTAGGAGACAGTATAATAGTAAAACCTTATGAGGGAGAAGTTTTAGAAAATCTATTAGTAATTTTATCAGGAGATGGTTTGCCTGCTTATAAGAACTTAAAAAAAGCTAAGGAAATGTATTGCAAACAAATATTAAAGATAGAACGTTAAATGTGTATAAAATAAAAAATAAATAGGGAGAGAATATAATGCAGATTTATAGTAAAAACAAAACACACATTGTTAATGACTTTAGCATTAAATGGAATAAAACTAAAATTCTTAAATCTCTAGATTGTTTTCCGGATAGTCCGGTATATGATGTTATGGAAGAAGTATATGATGAGCTGATAGAAGATATAGAGGAGTGGGTGCACCCTACGCTTGCATTTTATATAGAAGATGTGACAGAGGATTGTCAGATAGCAGAATTAAAAGATTGCACAGAAATTATATATATGACAGCGACAATCGGCGAAAAAATCAGCAATAGAATAACAGAAATGTTTGAAGCATATGATCAGATGGAGGCTATGTTATTAGATGCTGTTGCAACAAGTATTATTATGACGATATCTGAGCAAGTTCACCAAGTGGTATATAACTATATAAAAGATAGTGGATTTGGAGCAAAGGCAATATCACCTGGTGAATTTGGAGCAAATATAGAATATCAAACAATTATAGAAGAGAAGATGAATGGCGAAAATAATATTAGTGTAACGAACTCATTTTTATTAGAGCCTATTAAATCAAGCTCTAAAATATATGGGCTTAAACAGGGGATACCTTTAAGCAAAGCTCTGCACAACTGTGGTTTATGTATGGATAAAACATGTAAGTGGAGGAGTGTGCCATATGCAGGTTAGTGTAAATAAAAGCAATGGAACTATATTAGATGAATTACGAAAAATGGATGTGCATATGAATGCACCCTGTAACGGAAATGGAACTTGCGGAAAATGTAAGGTGAAAATTTTAGGAAACGCTCCTGTACCTACAGATTTAGAACTAAAAAGCATGGAACAAGCAATACTAGATGAGGGATATAGATTAGCTTGTAAAGTAAAATGTGATACAGATTTTACAATAGAGATGGATAGTGAAAAAGATAAGTTTAGCATAGTTGCAGATTATGCTGAGTTTAAAGAAGATTTAGTTTTAGACAGCACAGACGGGCTGGGGATTGCAATAGATATAGGTACAACTACAATAGCTCTTATGCTAGTAGATTTGCAAACAGGAGAAACATTAAAAACACATACTTTATTAAACAGCCAAAGAAGATATGGTTCAGACGTAATCTCACGTATTGATTATGCTAATAATAATGGAGTAGAGGAGCTGCAAAATCATATAAAAGCGGATTTAATAACAGGTATAAAAAAACTAGCACCTGCAGTAGATGTAATAAGTAAAGTTGTAATAGCAGCAAATACAACAATGCTACATTTGCTTACAGGAGCAAATTGCAAAGGATTAGGTGTATATCCGTTTACAGCAGAATTTTTAGATACGCAAACTGGTAAGTTAAGCGAGTTGTTTGGCGATGAATTTAGCGGAACATATACTCTGCTTGCTGGTGTCTCTACATATGTGGGAGCAGATATTGTAAGTGGTATGCTTATGACAAATATGTATAATCAAGATGCTATAAGCCTGCTTGTTGATATAGGTACAAATGGTGAGATGGCGATTGGTAATAAAGATGGCATACTATGTTTAGCTACGGCAGCAGGTCCGGCGTTTGAGGGTGGCAATATTAGTTGTGGCATAGGAAGTATTGAGGGTGCAATATGCAAAGTATTTGATAATAAAGGTACATTTACTGTCAACACAATTGAGGATAAAGAAGCAGCAGGGATATGCGGAAGTGGCTTAATAGATGCGATAGCTTGTGCATTAAAACAAGGTATGATAGATGAAACAGGATATGTAGAAACAGATGATGATAAAATTCATCTGACTGATAAGATTTCTCTGAACCAAAAAGATATACGTGAGTTCCAACTGGCAAAATCGGCAATACGTGCAGGCGTAGAAGTATTACTAATAAAGCATGGGGTAAAGGCTGGGGATATTGAAAATGTATATTTAGCAGGGGGATTTGGACAATTTATAAATCTTGATAATGCATTTGATATAGGGCTTTTGCCGAAAGAATTTGTAGGCAAGGTGCAACGTGTGGGTAATATATCAGCAGGTGGAGCAAAAAAATATCTTGTGTATAAAGACCAACAAGCGTCTGTGGAAAAAATTACTGAAATTGCAGTCGATTTAAACTTGGCACATGACCCTATATTTAATGAATTTTTCGCAACGCATATGCTTTTTGAAGAAGAAGAGTAAAATGCTAAAGCCACCAAAATTGCTTTGGTGGTTTTTATTTTAGCCAATTAATTTGTTAACGTCTATAGGGACTATTTTAGAATATCCATTTCCTAAATCAACTAAATGTGAATTATTTACATAATCGATGCATTTTGACTTTGTCATTCTATCTGCTAAACTAATTTCTGTGTATGGGTTGCAAAGATGTTCTCTAGAGTGTCGGCTAGATGAAATAATTATCTTTTTCATATAATTACCTCCTATTTTAAATATTATTTATAAGGCTTAAATCATTCATAATTTGTATAGTATTAGTATATCGTTTAGTATTATCAACAGATAAAGCTTTTAATACTATTTGCTTAAGTGAGTGAGGGATATTAGCGGAAAAGACTTTTCTGTCCGGAAATCGCCCTTTTAATGTAGCATGCATAAGATCTGTGGGTGTGCTAATTTTTTGGAGCATACAGGTTTTATTAAAAATATTATCCTCATTGCAAAGCTGATACATGGTTAGTCCTATTTGAAAAATATCTGTTTGCACAGTGTGTGCCAATGCTATATAAGACTCAGGGGACCTGTGTTGTAAGTCCATTATGGGCTGTTTAACAATACCGTATCTATCCATAAATTTTGATAATCCAAAATCAGTAATCAATGCTTTGTTGCTAGAATCAAGTAGTATATTAGTAGGCTTGATATCCAGATGCAGCAGGTTGTTTGAATGTATGTAGGTAATTGCACATAATAAGTCTAGTGAATATTTAATAATCTCACGTATAGTAAGGCATCTTGTTTGCATCAGTGAATGCAGGGAACCTCTATTATAATAAGGCATGGCTAAATAAATATTTTCGTGGTCTTGTGCGGCGTATTGAATTTTAACTACATTAGGGTGTTTATTGGCGTATATTATTTGAGATTCTAAAAAATATTTATCAACATTAAATTTACTTTTAGATATTTGTTTGATTACTAATTCCATATTTAGTTGCACATCTTTTGCGAGAAAAAGCGTAGAATTATTTCCTTCTAAATGACCTATATCCTTTATTTTAGTAAATTTAATAAATCCCGTCATTAACCTCCTCCTTTACCATAACAGCCAAAGCAACTAATATAGCTTCTTGATAATGCAAAGTAACTTCTTGGTTTTCGTCTGTTTTATAGTCTGTTATGTCTAATACTTCACGCATCATGTCTGAGCAATTATAAGTAGTTAATTCTAAAATTGTAGATATAGTATTAAATGTGCATAGTAAGTATTTATTAATTATAGTACTAGAAAATAATTCAATTAAAACCCCTTCTAGGTTAAATCTAAATAGGTGAGTATGATTTAGATTTTCATACCCTTCTATTAGCTTTATTCCAGCGTAACATACATTATATTGTGATATTATAGTTATAATATTATTTCTTATATACGCAAGCTTATCAGGTATATCCATTAAGATAGGAACCTTTAAACTTGATATACTCTTAATAGTATAGTCATCTGTGTTATTTGATACAATACAATAATAAATTTCGTTTGCTTTGACTCTAAATCCAATAGATACTTTTTGCATATTGGCCACCTTCTTTTGAACTGCAACGTATAATAATAGATACTATTATATTATATTATACTATATTATACTATAACATAATAGTATGTATGCAAAACAAGAGTGCATGGGTATTTAATAAATTATTTTGTTTAAACTCTTAATATTTTGGTAATTCTTTAATTAGAATTTTTTAGAAGGTGATAAGGTGGAAGTAATTTATAAAATGTGGTTACACCACACACATATGCCAGAAATGGTAAAATTAAAATTATTAAACTATAAGAACAAGAATTATAAAAATATTTATGACATGACGTATAGAGAATTTGATAAAATAGGCGTGAGATACGAGTATATAAAAAAGATGGAAGAATCCAAAAAAAATATGATAAAATATTCGGAAATTGTAGAATATACTAGGCAAAATAGCATAGATATTATAGATATAACACAAACAGAATATCCAAAATTATTAAAAGAAATACCTGATCCACCTATTATATTATATGGAAAAGGCAATAAAAAATCTTTATTAGAAGAAATAAAATTTGCTATTGTAGGAACGAGGCAACACTCAGATTATGGGGAGCAAATGGCGAGGCAGTTTTCGGCCGAGCTTTCTCAACGTGGATTTTGCATAACTAGCGGAATGGCACTAGGAATAGATGCTATAGCACATGAAAGTGCTCTGAGACAAAATAATAATACTATAGCAGTATTAGGCACTGGTGTAGACATATGTTACCCTATAGTAAACAATAATTTATATAATAAAATATTAGAACATGGTTATATGATATCCGAATATGCCCCTAGAACTATGGCTAAGACATATCACTTTCCGAAAAGAAATAGAATTGTAAGTGGCATGTCAGTTGGAGTATTAATTGTAGAAGCGGGATTAAAGAGTGGTTCTTTAATAACTGCAAACATAGCACTTGAGCAAAATAGAGAAGTATTTTCAATTCCTGCGGATGTGGATAAGATTAGAGGAAGAGGAACAAATGAGATAATTAAAGTTAGTGCAGCAAAGTTAGTAGAAAATATAGAAGATATAATGAATGATATACCAGACCACGTGACAAAAAAATTAATATCCTCTAAAGAACAACATTCTCTTGATAAAGTTCAAAGCATAGTTTATAATGGTTTAAGTTGGCAACCTATATCGTATGCACAACTTGAATATAAAACGAAAATAGATACACAATCATTGGATGTGGCATTGATGCGTCTTGAAATGCAACAGTATATAAAAAAAGTATTGGGGAATAAATACGTAAAATTAAAATAGAAGGAGTGGTTAAATGTGGCTAATAACTTAGTAATTGTTGAGTCTGCAGCTAAAGTTAACACGATTAGTAAATTTTTAGGAAAGTCTTATAAAGTAGAAGCTTCTATAGGGCACGTTAGAGATTTACCAAAGAGCCAACTGGGTGTAGATGTAGACAATGATTACGAGCCAAAATACATTACTATAAGAGGAAAAGGAGAAGTCTTAAAAAAGCTACGCAAAGAGGCCAAAGCTGCTAAATGTATATATCTTGCAACTGACCCTGATAGAGAAGGAGAGGCAATATCATGGCATTTATATTATGCACTGCGTCTTGAGGATAAAGAAGTTAAAAGGATTACTTTTAATGAAATTACAGAAGGTGCTGTTAAAGAGGCTATAAAAAACCCTAGAGATATAGATACAAATTTAGTAGATGCACAACAAGCTAGAAGAATATTAGATAGGCTAGTTGGATATAAGATAAGTCCTATACTATGGAAAAAAATTAGAAAAGGACTTAGTGCGGGAAGGGTACAATCTGTTACCTTAAGGCTAATTTGTGACAGAGAAAAACTAATAAATGATTTTGTAGAGCAAGAATATTGGTCGATAGAAACTTTATTCAAGATGGGTAAAACAAAAGGTTTTACTGCAAAGTTGCACCACAAAAGCGGAAAAAAGATAGAAATTAGAAATGAACAAGAGGCAGCCGACATTATAAAAGAGTGTGAGCAGAATAAATATTTAGTACAAGAGTGTAAGACGAGTAAAAGGATTAAAAACACTTATTTACCGTTTATAACAAGCACATTACAACAAGAAGCCTCAAGACAATTAGGTTTTTCTAATCATAAGACTATGAATATAGCTCAGCAATTGTACGAAGGGATAAAGGTGGATAAAACTGAGTTTGGTATAGTAACATATATTAGAACAGATTCTACTAGAATATCAGAGACATCCGCAGAGCAAGCAGCAAATTTTATATTATCAACTTATGGTGAGGAGTACTTGCCTAATCAGAATACTAAAAAGGTGAAGACCTCTAAGATACAAGATGCACATGAAGCTATTAGGCCGACATATATAGAAAAAACGCCTGCCATGCTTAAAGAGTATCTATCAAGAGACCAATATAGATTATATAACTTAATTTATAATAGGTTCCTGGCAAGTCAAATGGCATGTGCAATTTTTGATACTCATTCTATTACAATAGAAAACGGAGAGTATACATTTAAAGCAAGCTACCAAAAAGTAAACTTTGATGGTTTTCTAAAAGTGTATAATGATAATCCAGAAGATAAGCAAACTAAAACTATAACAGTACAAGAAGGTGAAGAGCTAGAGCCTATCCAAATCACTCCAAAACAACATTTTACACAACCTCCAGGTAGATTCTCAGAAAGTTCTATAGTAAAAGTATTAGAAGAAAATGGAGTAGGAAGGCCTAGTACATATGCACCTACTATTACAACGTTATTAGCACGTGGATATGTTACAAAAGAAAATAAAGTGTTATACCCAACGGATTTAGGCGAGATTGTAAATAATATAATGTTAAATTATTTTGATGAGATTGTTGGAGTGGAATTTACTGCGCAACTAGAGATGATACTAGACCAAATAGCAGCAGGCAATATAGAATGGAAAGAAATTATCAAGGCCTTTTACCCATACTTTAACCAAGCTGTGCAAAAAGCTGAGCTTGAGATTGAAAATATTGATATGACAGAAAAGACTGACATACCGTGTGAGAAATGTGGCACCAATTTAGTGGTAAAATACAGTAAGTATGGAAAATTTTTAGGATGTTCAAATTTTCCAGACTGTACTTTTGCCAAGCCTTGGCAAGAAGCTATTGGTATAAAATGTCCAAAATGTGCAGGAGAAATTATACTACGTAAAACTAAAAAAGGACGCATATATTATGGGTGCGAAAATAACCTAGATGATAAGTGCGACTTTATGTCTTGGCAAAAACCTACAGGAGACACGTGTCCTACTTGTGGCGATGCATTGGTAGAGAAAGGCTCAGCAAAAAAGATTGTTTGCAAGAGCGAAACATGTAATTACGGAAAAGAGAATAAGAAATAATATGATGGGGGGTGGTGCTATAAATGGCATTACCCTCTTTTGAATAAGGAGAAATATGTACGATTTTAAGAAAATTATAATAAATAACATCCCTCTTATAGATGTTAGAGCACCTATAGAATATAACAAGGGAGCGTTTCTAAACTCAGTAAACCTACCTATTATGCAAGATGACGAAAGACATGAAATAGGGATTGAATATAAAAAAAATGGGAATGCAGCAGCAATAGAACTAGGGCATAGATTAGTATCTGGTAATATACGAGCAGAAAGAATAAATAGCTGGATAAAGTTTATAGAAGATAATCCGAATGCTGTAATATATTGCTTTAGAGGAGGACAACGTTCAAAAATTTCTAAACAATGGATAGCAGAAGCGAACAGAGACGTAGAACGTATAGAAGGTGGATATAAGGCATTTAGAACATATTTAATGGAAGAGTCCAAAAACATAAATTCTTCAATTTTAATATTGGCCGGATACACAGGAGCGGGCAAAACTCGAGTGTTGGATAATATAAACTATGCAATTGACCTGGAAAAAATTGCAAATCATAGAGGGTCATCTTTTGGTAGATATGTAAGCAAGCAGCCAACGCAGATTAACTTTGAAAACAACTTAGCATATGCCATAATAAAACACCAACATGAAAATTATAAATATATGCTTTTAGAAGATGAGGGTAGGCATGTTGGAACTAATTTTATACCACGAGATTTAACACAAAAATTTGCTACGGGTAGCATGGTAGTTTTGGACGAGACTCTTGAGCATAGATTAGATATAACTCTAAATGAGTATGTATGCGTGGCACAAGAGCAATATTGTGCCATTACAGAAGACGGTCTTAACGACTGGGCAAATTATATTACCGAAAGTATACAACGCCTACAAAAGCGACTGGGTAACACTATGGTAAGAGAGGTTGTGCAAATGTTTGATGATGCCTTCTCATATCAACTAAAAAGTGGTGACATAGAAGCGCATAAAGACTGGATTGAATGTCTGTTAACAAATTATTACGATCCTATGTATAAATACCAATTAGAAAAAAATACAATGCCTATATTGTTTAGAGGCAACACAAGAGAAGTTACCGAATATTTACTGGATTTGAAGATATACTAAAGTAAGGAATTTTGAGTATATATTTGAGTATATAAAGGGAGGCTAAATTAGATGAAAGTTGTAATTGCAATTGATTCATTTAAAGGCAGCATAAGTTCTATTGATGCTGGAAATGCGGTAAAAGCAGGTGTATTAACAGTGTATAAAGATGCAATAGTAGATGTTTTGCCGTTAGCAGACGGCGGAGAGGGCACGGTTGAAACATTAGTTTTAGGAATGAATGGCACAAAAAAACAAATACAAGTTACTGGTCCGCTAATAGATATGCAAGTAATGGCAACATATGGCGTAGTATCAGGGACGGTTATAGTTGAGATGGCACAAGCGGCAGGGCTGCCAATAGTCCCAGAACAATTACGCAATCCGCTAAATACTACAACATATGGCGTAGGCGAGATAATTAAAAATGCAATTGAAGAAGGGTATCGTAATTTTATTATTGGAATTGGCGGAAGTGCTACGACTGATGCAGGTATTGGTATGCTAAGTGCACTAGGGTTTGAATTTTATGATAAATATGATAACTTAGTAGGTGCTGTGGGTAAAGATTTAGCAAACATTAGCAGGATTGGCACAACAAATATATTACCTGAATTATCACAGTGTAAATTTAAAATTGCATGCGATGTGAATAATCCGCTATATGGTAAAAATGGTGCAGCGTATATATATGGTCCGCAAAAAGGGGCAACAGAAGAAATCGTAATAGAGTTAGATAATGGATTGCAAAATTTTGCATCAGTCGTTAAGAAACAATTAGGCAAAGATATTGCCAAAGTGGCTGGTACAGGAGCAGCAGGAGGGTTGGGCTATGCATTTTTAGTATTTTTAGATGCTAAGCTAGAATCGGGTAGTGATATTATTATTGAAGAAATTGCACTAGAAGATAGAGTAAAAGATGCAGATTTTGTAATTACAGGTGAGGGCAGATTGGATGCACAAACTATTATGGGCAAGGCTCCGGCCGCTGTTACTAAGATAGCTAAAAAATACGGCATAAAGACATTGGCGTTTGCAGGGTGTATTACAGATGATGCAGTGCAGTGTAATCAAAGTGGAATAGATGCATTTTTTCCTATACTTCCTAGGGTTATGAGCTTAGCTGATGCAATGGATGTAAGTAATGCACAAAAGCATTTAACAATGACTACTATACAAGTATTTAACTTAATAGGGTGTCTTAAGTAAAAGAAGATGTCTGTGGTTGAAAAATAACTCAGTTTAAAAAGAACAGAAGTATGGATAAACTCCTAAAAGTATGGTATTATATATCTAAATATTTTTATATAAGGAGTTGGATATGAAGCATTTAATAAGTCCATTAGATTTATCTACTAAAGAAATAGACGATATATTAGAATTAGCTGAAGATATAGAAAAAAGGCCAGATAAGTATACAGATATTTGTAAAGGGAAAAAACTTGCGACCTTATTTTACGAATCAAGTACTAGAACCCGCCTAAGCCATGAGGCTGCCATGCTAAATTTAGGTGGTTCAATACTAGGCTTTTCAAGCTCAGATGCAAGCTCTGCCGCAAAGGGTGAGAGTGTTGCTGATACAATACGTACGGTATGTTGCTACGCTGATATAATAGCTATGCGTCACCCAAAAGAAGGTGCACCTATTGTTGCTGCAAATTATTCTAGTATACCTATAATTAATGCAGGAGACGGAGGGCATGAGCATCCGACTCAAACTTTGACAGACTTACTAACTATCCGTGCTGAAAAAGGAAGATTAGACAACTTAACGGTTGGAATGTGTGGAGACTTAAAATTTGGCCGTACAGTACATTCGCTAATTCATGCCCTAGTCAGATATCGCAATATAAAATTCATCTTAATTTCACCAGAAGAATTACGCTTGCCTAGCTATATGTTACAAGATGTTTTAGTAAAACATAATATCAAGTATATACAAGCGGAAAAACTAGAAGAAGTTATGTCAGAATTAGATATATTGTATATGACTCGTGTGCAAAAAGAACGCTTTTTTAATGAAGAAGATTATATAAGAATGAAAGATTTTTATATATTAGATGCAGATAAAATGAAGATGGCAAAATCGGATATGCTAGTATTACATCCGTTGCCACGTGTAAATGAAATTCACCCTGAAGTTGATAAAGACCCACGTGCAATATATTTTAAGCAAGTCCAGTATGGTGTATATGTACGTATGGCGTTAATACTAACATTATTAGAGTTAATTTAAAGGAGGTTTTTTATGAGCACATTAAACGTTGGTGGTATTTTAGAAGGATTTGTACTAGATCATATTCCGGCGGGAAAAAGTATGCAAATATATGGATATTTAAATCTTGATAAGCTAGATTGTTGTGTTGCAATTATTAAAAATGCTAAAAGCAATAAAATGGGTAAAAAAGATATAATTAAAATTGAGTGTCCGATAGATCATATAGACTTAGATATACTAGGCTTTATTGACCATACCATCACTGTGAATATAATAAAACATAAGGTTATTGTAGAAAAACGACAACTAGATTTACCCAAAGAAATCATTAATATAGTTCACTGCAAAAATCCACGTTGTATAACATCTATAGAACAAGGATTGGAGCATATCTTTTTGCTTACAGATAAAAATAAAGAAACCTATAGATGTAAGTATTGTGAGGAAAAGATAATAAGTAGAAATGTTTAAATAAATTTAGCATTTACTTTTTTAAAAAAATTTTTTAAAAAAAGTAGATGCTTTTTTTATATTTTTAAAAAAATTTATTCTAATTATGAGAAAAATTTAACAAGCATACATATTAAAATTGACAGGTAGCAATTGACAACAAGAAGGGGGTGTCCCTATAAAAATAATATAAAGGAATTTAAGAATTATAAGCTATTTTGAAATAATATAAGAATGTTTATAGACCAAGCAACATTATTAATAGATATCTTTTTTAGACAATATGCAAGAAGTCTTAGATAAAAAAATAACAAAATTGTTAACAAAAAAATTTATATTATATCTTGAAAATAGGTAAAAATAATGGTATATTATTATTATAGTAATATTTCACATTAGAAAAATGCATAAACTATTATTCATATATTATTGGATAGAGTATATAATAATTAAAAGGGATAAATTAAGAGAGTACAATTATCGCCAAGTAATAAAATTATATATATAAATATCCAATAAATTAATTTTCTATGCATAGATTAATGCGAAATTGATAAAAATAAGTTGTATAAATAAATTTGTTTATACACTATTATTACTTGGATTTTTTGAAAGGAGATGTTTAATTTATGGAATGGTCCATTAATTCCATGCCAAAAACAGATGACTTGCAACTACAAGTTATGGATATCGAAAACGTACAAAAAGCGAGAGATTTCCATAAAAGTTTTCCGCAATATAGTATAACACCACTTGCGAAACTTGATAGTATGGCAAATTATTTAGGGGTAAAAGAAATTTACGTAAAAGATGAGTCGTATCGTTTTGGCCTAAATGCATTTAAGGTATTAGGAGGTTCGTTTGCTATGGCAAAATATATTGCACAGCAAACAAATCAAGATGTGTCTGATGTGCCGTATAATGTGTTAACGTCTAAAAAATTATTAGATGATTTTGGGCAAGCGACATTCTTTACAGCAACTGACGGAAATCATGGTAGAGGGGTAGCATGGGCTGCAAATAAATTAGGTCAAAAATCAGTAGTATTTATGCCAAAAGGCTCAACTATTACAAGACTTAATAATATTAAAAAAGAAAATGCTATCGCAACTATTGAAGAAGTGAACTACGACGAGTGTGTGAGAATGGCAGCTGAGCAAGCGAGCAAAACTCCAAATGGTGTGGTTGTACAAGACACAGCATGGGATGGATATGAAGAAATTCCAGCTTGGATTATGCAAGGATACGGCACAATGGCAATGGAGGCGGCTGAGCAAATGTCAGAGCAAGGGTGCGACCGTCCAACTCATATATTTATACAAGCGGGCGTAGGTTCTTTGGCTGGAGCAGTACAAGGATATTTTGTAAATCGTTACCCAGAAAATCCACCGACTGTTGTAGTTGTAGAAGCGGATGTTGCGGCTTGTCTTTATAAAGGAGCAAAGCAAGCAGATGGAAGTATTCAATTTGTAGATGGAGATATGCAAACCATTATGGCGGGGCTTGCATGTGGTGAACCTAATACAATATCATGGGATATCTTAAAAAACCATACTAAGTGTTTTATATCTGCACCAGATTGGATGGCAGCTCTTGGTATGCGTATGCTTAGTGCACCGATTAAAGGTGATGCTCAAGTAACGTCGGGTGAATCCGGTGCCATAACAATGGGTGTTTTAAGTTGTATTATGAAAATGGAAGAGTATAAATCTTTAAGAGAAGAACTGAAATTAGATGAAAATTCAAAAGTTTTATTATTCTCGACAGAAGGGGATACAGATCCAGAGCGTTATAAGAGTATAGTATGGGAAGGTAAAGAAAAATAACAGGAGGTTTAGTATGGACGTAGCAGCTATTAAACAAGCAGCACAAAATTATGAGAAAGATATGACTAAGTTTTTAAGGGAATTAATAGTAATTCCTGGTGAAAGCTGTGGTGAAAAAGGTCACATAGACCGAATTGCACAAGAAATGAAGGCAGTAGGGTTTGATGAAGTAGTAATTGATAAGATGGGTAACGTACTAGGATATATGGGAACTGGTTCAACATTGATTGGATACGATGCTCATATAGATACAGTAGGTATCGGAAATATTGATAACTGGACATTTGACCCATACAAAGGTATGGAAGACGATACTACAATAGGAGGCCGAGGAACTTCTGATCAACTAGGTGGAATTGTATCTGCTGTCTACGGTGCAAAAATCATGAAAGATATGGGTCTATTAAATGATAAGTATAAAGTAGTTGTTACGGGTACAGTGCAAGAAGAAGATTGCGACGGATTATGTTGGGAATATATTATTAAAGAAAGCAATGTAAAGCCAGAGTTTGTTGTATCTACAGAGCCTACTGACGGTGGAATTTATAGAGGGCAACGTGGTAGAATGGAAATCCGTGTTGATGTTAAAGGGATTTCTTGCCACGGTTCTGCACCAGAGCGTGGAGACAATGCTATCTATAAGATGGCAGATATATTACAAGATATACGTTCATTAAATGAGAATGATGCGTCTGACTCAAATGAGATTAAAGGTCTTGTGAAAATGTTAGATGAAAAGTACAATCCTCAGTGGCAAGAAGCAAACTTCTTAGGCAGAGGTACAGTTACTGTATCAGAAATTTTCTATACTTCACCTAGTCGATGTGCAGTTGCAGATTCATGCTCAATTTCGTTAGACAGACGTATGACAGCGGGTGAAACTTGGGAGAGTTGTCTAGAAGAGATACGAAACTTACCAAATGTTAAAAAATATGACGTAGTTGTAAGTATGTACAACTATGACAGACCATCTTATACTGGATTAGTTTATCCTATTGAGTGTTATTTCCCAACTTGGGTAATTCCAAAAGAGCATAAAGTAACAAAAGCTTTAGAAGAAGCTTATACAAGTTTATATGGAGATAAAAGAATTGGTCCTGATGTAACATTGGCTATGAGAGAAGCACGTCCGCTTACTGATAAATGGACATTCTCAACTAATGGTGTATCTATTATGGGTAGAAATGAAATCCCATGTATTGGATTTGGCCCAGGTGCGGAAGCTCAAGCTCACGCTCCAAACGAAATTACTTGGAAACAAGATTTAGTAACTTGTGCAGCTGTGTATGCATTGTTACCAACTATGTATTGTAAATAGTTGTATTAGTTGTATTAAATATATTAAAGAATAAAATACTAAATAAATTAAAATTTTAAGGAGACAAGAAGATGCAAAAATATATTGATAAATTAAAAAGTTTAGATCACAAAAATATGTATGAAGGTGACTTTTTCTTAACATGGGAAAAGACAAAAGACGAGTTAGAGTCTATTTGGACAGTAGCAGATGCGTTGAGAGATTTAAGAGAAAGAAATATTTCTACAAAAGTATTTGACAGTGGACTAGGAATTTCTATATTCCGAGACAACTCTACAAGAACTCGTTTTTCATTTGCATCAGCTTGTAATTTACTAGGTCTTGCAGTACAAGACTTAGATGAAGGTAAATCTCAAATAGCACACGGTGAAACAGTGCGTGAAACAGCTAACATGGTGTCATTTATGGCAGATGTTATAGGTATTAGAGATGATATGTATATAGGAAAAGGAAATGCTTATATGCACGAAGTAGTAGATTCTGTAACTCAAGGACACAAAGACGGTGTATTAGAGCAAAAGCCAACGTTAGTAAACTTACAATGCGACATTGACCATCCAACTCAAAGTATGGCAGATGCATTACACATTATTAATGAAATGGGCGGAATTGAAAATCTTAAAGGTAAAAAAGTGGCTATGACTTGGGCATATTCACCATCTTACGGAAAGCCATTATCTGTACCACAAGGTATTGTAGGTCTTATGACTCGTTTAGGTATGGATGTAGTTTTAGCACACCCTGAAGGGTATGAAATTATGCCAGAAGTTGAAGAAGTGGCTAAAAAGAATGCTGCAGAATCAGGCGGTTCATTTACTCGTGTAAATAGTATGGCAGAAGCATTTAAAGATGCTGATATTGTTTATCCAAAGAGCTGGGCACCTTTTGCAGCAATGGAAAAACGTACTGACTTATATGGAAACAATGACTTTGATGGCATTAAAGCATTAGAGCAAGAATTACTGGCTCAAAATGCGAAACACAAAGACTGGGCTTGTACAGAAGAGTTGATGAAAACTACAAAAGACGGTAAAGCACTTTATATGCACTGTTTACCAGCGGATATTACAGGTGTGAGTTGTAAAGAAGGAGAAGTTGACGCTTCAGTATTTGACAGATATCGTGATCCATTATATAAAGAAGCGAGCTATAAGCCATATGTTATAGCAGCGATGATTTTCTTAGCTAAATTTAAAAATCCTGTAGCATTACTTGAGCAATTAAATCAAGATGCTAAAGCAAGACAAATGAAATAATTTCTAAAATACTATGTAAATAATAAGTCCCCTTTAAGGGGACTTTTGAAGAAAGGATACCATTAGCTATGAAAAACAAAAAACGTATAGTTATTGCACTAGGAGGAAATGCACTAGGTAATACACTTCCAGAACAGATGAAAGCTGTCAAAATTACTGCTCAAGCAATAGTTGATTTAATCCAAGAAGGATGCGAAGTTGTTGTAACCCATGGAAATGGACCACAAGTTGGCATGATTAACAATGCTATGGCAGCATTATCAAGAGAGGACAGTAACCAACCTAATACACCACTATCAGTATGTGTGGCTATGAGTCAGGCATACATAGGGTATGACCTGCAAAATGCCTTACGAGAAGAACTTAAAAACAGAAATATGTTAGATATTCCTGTAGTGACTATGGTGACTCAAGTTAGAGTTGATGAGAATGACGCTGCATTTTTAAATCCTACTAAGCCTATTGGACAGTTTATGACAGAAGAACAGGCGAAAATAGCAGAAGAAAAATATGACTATGTAATGAAGGAAGATTCAGGCAGAGGCTATAGACGTGTAGTTTCATCTCCAAAACCTGCTGAAATTATTGAAATAGAAGCTATTCGTGCCCTAGTAGATACCGGTCAACTTGTTATCTCTTGTGGCGGAGGCGGCATACCTGTTACTTTAAAAGGAAACCATCTAACAGGAGCAAGTGCAGTTATAGATAAAGACTTTGTGAGTGCATTGCTTGCCAAAGAACTAGATGCAGACTTTTTAATTATTTTGACTGCAGTAGAAAAAGTAGCCATAAACTTTGGTAAACCAGACCAAAAGTGGCTTGCACAAATGAATGTGGAGGAAGCTAACCAATATATAGAAGAAGGCCACTTTGCTCCAGGTTCTATGCTACCAAAAGTGGAGGCAGCTATAGAATTTGCAGATTCAAAAGCAGGGCGCGTTTCTCTTATAACATTATTAGAAAAGGCTAAAGAAGGTATTTTAGGAGAAACAGGTACAAGAATTTGTAAGTAAGTAGATTTGTATCTGTGCATTAAATGATGATAATTAAGGATTTAGATGGATTTAATCCTCTAAATCCTAAAATTAGGAAGAATAGAGGTAGATATGTATAAATTTTATGTAAATGACGAGTTAGTAACTGCGGAAGAAGATGGCAAGTTATTACCTTTTCTAAGAAATGTCTGTCAACTAAAATCAGTTAAAGATGGATGTAGTGAGGGTGCTTGCGGAACGTGTATGGTAATTGTAGACGGTAAGGCAACAAAAGCTTGTATACCTAAATTATCAAAGTTAGATGGAAAACATATCATTACTGTTGAAGGATTATCCGATTTTGAAAAAGAGGTTTATGATACAACTTTCTCAGAAGCTGGAGCGGTACAATGTGGATTTTGTATACCTGGTATGGTAATATCTGCTAAGGCTTTGTTAGATGTAAATAATAATCCTACTAGAGATGAAATTGCATTTGCTATAAGAAATAATATCTGTAGATGTACAGGGTATAAGAAAATTATTGATGCTATAGAAAATGCAGCCAAAATGATAAGAGAAAACAAAGTAGTTAAAAAAGAATATGAGTGGAAAATTGGTGAATCTGTGCCACGTGTTGACGCTCGTGAAAAGATTTTAGGATACGGCGAATATACAGATGATATGGAAGTTGAAGGAATGCTTTATGGAAGTTGCGTTCGTTCAAAATACCCACGTGCAAAAGTATTACGCATAAATACTATGGAAGCTAAATTAACAAAAGGCGTCTCAGCAGTATTTACAGCAAAAGATATTAAAGGTGCGGTTAAGATAGGGCATCTTAAAAAAGATTGGGATGTATTAATTCCAGAAGGCCATATTACACATTATCTAGGTGATGCAATTGCCTTAGTAGTGGGAGAAACACCAGAGGCTGTTGAAGAAGGTAAAAAATTAGTAGAAGTTGAATACGAAGAATTACCGTTTGTAAGTAGTCCAGAAGAAGCTATGAAAGAAGATGCACCTCTAGTTCACGAAGACGGAAATTTATTAGCAAGAAAATTTGTAAGCCGTGGAGATGCACGAGGAGCAATCGAAAAGTCTAAATTTGTTCTAACAGATACATTCCACACACCATATACAGAGCATGCATTTTTGGAACCAGAGTGTAGCGTAGCAATTCCAGAAGAAGATGGTGGCATACACATTTATTCTAGTGACCAAGGCGTATTTGATACAAGACATGAATGTGCCATGATGCTGGGGATTGACCCAGAGAAAGTAAAAGTTACTAACAAATTAGTTGGCGGTGGCTTTGGAGGAAAAGAAGACTTAGCGGTGCAACAACATGCAGCACTTGCAGCTTATTTGTTACAGTGTCCTGTAAAAGTAAAATTAACTAGACAAGAAAGTATACTAATACATCCAAAAAGACATCCAATGGATATGAAATTTACAGTTGGTTGTGATGAAAATGGTATTATCCAAGGCGTTTTAGCAGATGTTATATCAGATACTGGTGCATATGCATCATTAGGTGGGCCTGTTTTAGAAAGAGCATGTACGCATGCGGCTGGGCCGTATAACTATCAAAATTTTGAGATAGAAGGAAAGGCGTATTACACAAACAACCCTCCAGCTGGTGCATTCCGTGGATTTGGAGTTACACAAACATGTTTTGCCATAGAGATGTTATTAACTAAGATGGCAGAATTAGTAGGTATTTCGCCATGGGAGATAAGATATCGTAATGCAATACGCCCAGGTCAAGTGTTACCAAATGGACAGATTGTGGATGAAAGTACAGGATTGGTAGAAACGCTAGAAGCTGTAAAAGAAATATATACAGAAAATCCACACGCAGGTATAGCTTGTGCTATGAAAAATGCTGGTGTTGGCGTTGGACTTAAAGATATTGGTAGATGTAAGCTAGAAATATCAGATAATAAAGTGCATGTAAGAATTGGTGCATCTGAGATAGGCCAAGGTATGAGTACAATATTTGTGCAGATAGTAGCAACTCATACAGGATTAACACCAGAGAATATAAGTCATATTGCTTCTACTACAATTAATGCACCAGACTCAGGCACAACTTCAGGCTCTCGTCAAACTTTAATAACTGGAGAAGCTGTTAGAAAGGCAAGTCTTGACTTAAAAGAAGATCTTAAGAATAATACTCTAGCAGAGCTAGAAGGCAAGGAGTATTATGCTGAATATTATGAGGCGACTGACCCGTTAAATAGTGATAAGACTAACCCAAAATCTCATGTAGCATATGGTTATGCAACTCAAGTATGTATATTAAACGAAGAAGGCAAAGTGGAGAAAATTGTTGCCGCTCACGCTGTGGGTAGAGCTATGAATCCACTAGCTGTTGAGGGGCAAATAGAAGGTGGCGTAATTATGTCACTAGGGTATGCCTTAACAGAACAATATCTATTACAAGAGTGTGCACCAAAATCAAGATTTGCAACATTAGGATTATTCAGAGCAAATCAAGTGCCAGATGTAGAAAGTATTGTCATTGAAAAATCAGGATTAAACGTAGCACATGGGGCTATAGGAATTGGTGAGATTACGTCTATTCCAACAGCACCGGCAATTGCTGGAGCTTACTATAAATTAGATGGTGAATTTAGAACGAGTCTACCTCTTGTAAATACACCTTATAAAAAACGCTAGGTTAAGATAAGTGTGAGCGAGGGCTCTTTTGCTCACACTTATTTTAGGTAAGTAATAAGGAGGCACCAATGAAACATTTATTAAAAGGAGGAACAGTTGTAACAGGGGCAAACGCAACCAGAAATGACATATTATTTGACGATGAAACAGGAAAAATATGCGAAGTCGGCTTAGATATAAAATATGATGAAGCAACGGTGACTGATGTGACTGGTAAACTGTTATTTCCAGGATTTATAGATGCTCATACACATTTTGACTTGGATGTGTGCGATACAACAACAGCTGATGATTTTGAGAGTGGAACAAAATCTGCCATTATAGGAGGCACAACCACTATTATAGATTTTGCGACTCAAAATAAAGGGGAAACCCTAATTCAAGCATTGCAAAATTGGCATGATAAAGCAGATAATAAATGCTCAGCCGATTATGCCTTTCATATGGCAATATCCGATTGGAACGATACAACAGCAGCAGATATTAAAACTATGGTAGAAAAGGGAGTTACGTCATTTAAGTTATATATGACATATCCGGCTATGGTAGTAAATGACAGAGAACTTTATGAAATTTTAAAGACAATAAAACAAGCAGGTGGAATAGTAGGAGTGCATTGCGAAAATATGGGTCTTATAGATGCACTAGTAAAAGAGCAAAAAGCTTTAGGAAACCTTACGGTAAGTTCTCACCCAATTACAAGACCTGATTACGCAGAAGCGGAGGCAGTAAATAGGCTATTGAAAATAGCTAAAGTGGCAGATACCCCTGTGATTATCGTTCATCTTAGCTCTAAAAGGGCGTATGATGAGATAAAAGGCGACCAAACAGTATATCTAGAAACTTGTCCACAATACCTTATATTAGATGATGAAGTATATAAAAATGGCCGTATAGAATATGCTTGTTCTCCACCTATTAGAAAAAGCGAAGATAGAAAAACTCTATGGAAAGCTCTAGCAGATGGAAAAATCCATACTATAGCGACAGACCATTGCAGTTTTACGCTAGATCAAAAAGAAGTAGGTAGAGCAGACTTTACAAAAATTCCAAACGGACTACCCGGAGTGGAGACACGTGCGATTTTATTATATACATTCGGAGTAGCTACAAAGAAAATTACGCTAGAACAGATGTGTAAAGTATTGTCAGAAAATCCTGCTAAGTTATATGGATTATATCCAAACAAAGGCGTAATACAACAAGGAAGTGACGCAGATATAGTAGTGTGGGAAGACTTAAAATGGAAGATAGACGAAAAAGAGCAACATTCAAAAGCTGGGTATAGCCCGTATCATAATATGGACGTTTTAGGAAAGCCAATGAACGTATATTTAAGAGGGAAATTAATTGTACAAAATGGTAATATTATAAATGAAAAGCAAGGTGCATATCAAAAAAGAGTCGGAGGAAACTTATGTTAATAATAGGAAATGGGAAAGTTATAACAAGAGATGATACACAACCGTTTATACAATGTGGAGCAGTTGTTATTGATGGGAATACAATTACAGATGTGGGAGAGCTCGAGGATATAAAAAAGAAATACCCACAAGCTGAATTTTTAGATGCAAAAAACCAATTGATTATGCCAGCTTTTGTAAACACTCACGAGCATATATATAGTGCATTTGCAAGAGGGATGAGTATTAACAACTATAATCCAAATGGATTTTTGGATATTTTAGACGGCTTATGGTGGAATATTGATAGACACTTAAATTTAAAGCAAACTAATCTTAGTGCTATGGCGACTTATATAGAATGTATAAGAAATGGTGTAACTACTATATTTGATCATCATGCAAGCTATGGAGAAGTTGAAGGGTCACTATTTGCTATAGGTGATGCAGCTAAAGAATGTGGTGTTCGTAGTTGTTTATGTTATGAAGTATCTGATAGAGATGGTAAGCAAGATGCTGCTATAAAAGAAAATGTGGATTTTATTAACTATGCGTTAAAAGATGAAACTGAGATGCTGCGAGGAATGATGGGAATGCATGCATCATTTACAATCTCTGATAAGACTATGGATAAGGCAGTTAGTGCAACTCCAGATGGCGTAGGCTTCCACATTCATGTTGCTGAAGGGATTGAAGACTTACATGATTCGCTGAAAAAATATGGCAAACGTATTTTATACCGTTTGATGGACCACAATATTTTAGGAGAAAAAACCATAGCAGCACATTGTATATATGTAAATGATGCTGAAATAGAATTATTAAGACAAACAGATACTATGGTAGTTCATAATCCAGAATCAAATATGGGTAATGCGTGCGGATGCCCTCCAACGCTTCATATATTTAACCATGGAGTGTTAACAGGATTAGGCACTGATGGTTATACACATGACATGATTGAGTCATATAAAGTTGCAAATATACTACACAAGCATAATCTTTGTGATGCAACAGTAGCATGGGGTGAGATACCTGTTATGTTATTTGTAAATAACCCTATAATTGCAAATAGATATTTTAGTAAACCGCTAGGCATCCTAAAAAAAGGAGCAGCAGCAGATGTAATTATACTAGATTATGTTGCACCAACTCCTCTTAATGCAGATAATATTAACTCACACATTCTGTTTGGAATGACAGGGCGACACGTAGTAACTACTATTGGTAACGGAAAAGTATTAATGAAAGACCGTGTATTACAACACTTAGACGAAGAAAAAATAATGGCAGATTGTCGAGCGTCAGCGGAACAATTAGCAAAATCTATTAACAAAGGAGTATAGCATATGAGCGATATTATGATACCTATCCCATTTAAAAATTTATTAGATGAAATACTAAATGGTAAAGCGTTCGGAGTATATAGACCATTTGTGCCAAAAAACACATGGGAGATATTTGGTAGAAAGCTTGAAACACCTATAGGACCCGCTGCGGGTCCGCAAACTCAACTTGCACAAAATCTTGTAGCATCTTATTATTCAGGAAGTAGATTTTTTGAATTGAAGACAGTACAAATTTTAGATGGTGAAGATTTGCCAGTAAGCAAACCTTGTATTTTAGCAGATGATGAGTGTTATAACTGTGAATGGTCAACTGAACTATATGTTCCGCAGGCACAAGAGGAATATATAAAAGGTTGGTTCTTATTGGCTGTTATGGCTAAAGAGCGTGGACTCGGAGAAATTGATGGGTTCCAATTTAATATGAGTGTTGGATATGATTTAGATGGTATTAAGAGTGAAAAGATTAATACTTTTATAGACTCTATGATGAATGCAGCTGATACTACTACTTTTAAAGAGTGTAAGCAATATTTATTAGATAATATTAATTTATTTAAACATTTAACGAAAGAAGATATAGAAAATATTTCACCAAACATTTGTAATTCTATAACTTTATCAACATTGCACGGATGTCCTCCAGAAGAGATTGAAAGAATTGCAACATATTTAATTACTGAAAAAGGGCTGAATACATTTATTAAATGTAATCCAACTCTTTTAGGATATGAATATGCTAGACAATTATTAGATGATAGAGGATTTGATTATATTCAGTTTAGTGATTTCCACTTTAAAGATGACTTACAATATGAAGACGCAGTTCCTATGCTTAAGAGACTGCAAGGTGTCAGTGAAAAACGTAATCTACAGTTTGGAGTAAAAATTACAAATACATTCCCAGTTGATGTAACTCAAAATGAATTACCAAGCGAAGAGATGTATATGTCTGGTAAAGCACTGTATCCTCTTTCACTGGCAGTGGCAAAAAAATTGTCTGATTCATTTGAAGGAACGTTAAGAATTTCATATTCTGGTGGAGCAGACGCATTTAATATTAAAGATATTGTAGACGCAGGAATTTGGCCAGTTACAGTAGCAACAACAATATTAAAGCCGGGTGGATACCAAAGATTTGCACAATTATGTGAAAATGTGGAATGCAAAAAATTTACTAAGGTAGACTATTTTGCAATATCAAAATTATTGGAAAATTCTATTAAGAGTAAGTTTTATTTAAAACCTATTAAGCCTATGGAGTCTAGAAAGCTTAAGAAAAAAGTACCTCTAATTGACTGTTTTATAGCTCCTTGTAAGCAAGGATGCCCAATAAATCAAGACGTTACAGCATATTTAGACTTAGTTGGTAAAGACCAAAATGATGAGGCTCTAAAAGTAATTGTAGAAAAAAATCCACTTCCATTTATTACAGGTACAATTTGTCCGCATAACTGTATGACAAAATGTACAAGAAATTTCTATGAAGAACCTGTTCATATTAGAGGACAAAAATTATTGGCGGCCGATAAAGGATTTACTAACTTTATAGCAAATATGCCAGCGGCTAAACCTAATAATGGTAAAACAGTATCAATAGTAGGAGGAGGGCCAGCAGGAATGTCGGCTGCATTTTTCCTAAGCCGTGCAGGATTTAGCGTGACAATATATGAAGCTACAGCAAAATTAGGTGGAGTGGTGCGTAATGTTATTCCAGAGTTTAGAATTGAGTCACAACGCATAGATAAAGATGCACAGTTAATTCAAGCATATGGCGTAGATGTAAAATACAATACTAAGATAGAAGATATTACAAAGCTTGAAAGTGATGCAACTATTTTAGCGATAGGAGCATATGAAAAAGGTACGTTAAAATTAGAACAAGGCGAAACTATAAATGCAATAGATTTCCTTAAAGACTATAAACAAACTGATGGAAATTTAAACATTGGTAAAAATGTTGTAGTTATAGGAGGTGGTAACACTGCAATGGATACTGCTCGTGCAGCTAAAAAGACTGTAGGAGTTGAAAATGTATATCTTGTATATCGTAGAACAAAAAGATATATGCCAGCAGATGAGGAAGAATTAGTAATGGCGATAGAAGATGGCGTTGAATTTAAAGAGCTGCTTGCACCAAAGAGCTTAGAAAATGGTCAACTTATTGCAAACGTTATGAAACTTTCTGAGATGGACTCTTCTGGTAGAAGAGGTGTTGTTGCTACAGATGAGATAGTAAATATACCAGCAGACACTGTAATTGTGGCAGTTGGAGAGAAAATTCCAACTAAGTTTTATGAGAAGAATAATTTAGAAACAGATAAGTGGGGGCAAGTTGTTGTAAACCCTGAAACACTAGAGAGCAAAATTAAAAATGTTTATGTAATAGGAGATGGTCTGGCAGGTCCAGCTACTGTAGTAGAAGGTATACGAGATGCGAAATTGGCTGCTAATAGTATAGCAGGGTGCGAGTTATTTAAAGATTATGTAGAAGTGAAAACTGATGAACAAATTTATGCTAAACGAGGAATTTTAGAAGTTGAAAAATGCGGTAAAGCAGAATCAGATAGATGTTTATCTTGTGGAGTGATTTGTGAAAATTGCGTAGAAGTCTGTCCTAACCGTGCTAATATGTCAATGACAGTAAACGGCAGACATCAAGTAGTTCATATAGACTCTATGTGTAATGAATGTGGTAACTGCACAAGTTTTTGCCCATATGAAAGCTCTCCATATTTAGATAAATTCACATATTTTGAAGATGAGAAAGCTATGATGAATAGTAAAAATGAAGGCTTCATGTTTGTAGATGCAACTAAGTATAAGGTAAGACTATTAGGAGAGATTATAGAAAGTGATGTCAAAGATAAGATACCACAAATGCTACATGAGTTAATAAACACTGCTAGGGAATTGGTATGACATTTGCTCTAAAGGGCAATATATGCCACACCCCAGATAAAAAAATAGAGATTTATGAAAATAGTTATTTAATAGTAAAAGATACAAAAGTGGTAGGAATATTTGAAGATATACCACAGCAGTTTAAAGATATTGAGGTTAAAGACTATGGCAAAAATTTAATTTTGCCAGGTCTGACTGACCTACATGTGCATGCACCACAATATACATTTGCTGGTCTTGGGATGGATTTAGAGCTATTAGATTGGCTAAATACGCATACATTTGTAGAAGAAGCAAATTATAGCAATTTAGAGTACGCTAATAAAGCGTATGAGATTTTTACTAATGATTTGAAATATTCTGCTACAACTAGAGCTTGCATTTTTGCAACTTTGCATACACCAGCTACTAAAGTTTTGATGGATAAACTAGAACAAACGGGACTTATAACTTTTGTAGGCAAGGTTAATATGGACAGAAATTCACCAGATACTTTAATTGAAGAGACAAATGAGTCTATAGAAGAAACTACTAAGTGGCTAGAATTAATAGATGGAAAATATAAATACACTAAACCTATTTTAACTCCAAGATTTATTCCATCTTGTACAGATGAACTGATGACTAAGTTAAAAGAAATTAGGGATAAATATGATTTGCCGGTACAATCTCATTTATCTGAAAATCCATCTGAAATAGAGTGGGTAAAAGAATTGTGTCCCACATCTTCTTCTTATGCAGATGCATATAGACAGTTTGGAATGCTATCAGGGTCTATTATGGCACACTGCGTACATTCAGATGAAGATGAACAACAAATGTTAAAGGAACAAAATGTATTTGTAGCTCATAGCCCACAGTCTAATATAGGCCTTTCTTCGGGTATTGCACCTGTAAGACAAATGCTAGACAAAGATATCAATGTAGGGCTTGCAAGTGACGTTGCAGGAGGATATTCAATATCTATATTTAAAGCAATGGCAGATGCCATTCAAGTGTCTAAACTTAGATGGAGATTAATTAACTCAGATGAAAAAGCACTTTCTATCGCGGAGGCATTTTATTTAGGTACAAAAGGTGGTGGAGCATTTTTTGGAAAAGTAGGAAGCTTTGAAGAAGATTATGATGCAGATATTTTAGTAATTGATGATGCTAAATTAAACGTTATTCGAGAGTTTACTGTTTCGCAACGAATTGAAAGACTTATATATATGAGTGAAGTCGTAGATATTAAAAGTAAATATGTAGCAGGTAGATGTATATTTTAATTGCTGGGTAATACCCACAACACAAATTTCGCATACTTAGAAAGGAGCATCGACGATGGTAGGAAAGAGTATACCTAGAGTAGACGCATTCGATAAAGTAACAGGTAGAGCCAAATATGTAGAAGACATACTTCCACAAGATACACTAGTAGCAAGAATTTATCATTCAAAAATTGCTAATGGTCTTGTGAAAAGCATTGATACTACAGAGGCAGAAAAAGTACCAGGAGTTGTAAAGATAGTTACATGTTTTGATGTAACAGAAAAACATTATTATCCAACAGCAGGTCATCCTTGGACATTAGATGTATCACATCAAGATATAGCGGATAGACTGGTATTAACAGATAGAGTAAGATTTGTAGGAGATGATGTTGCAGCTGTTATTGCAGAAAATGACGTTGCGGCAGATCAAGCAGTTAGATTATTAAAAGTGGAGTATGAAGAGTATCCGTTTGTTTTAAAACCGCTAGAGGCAATTAAACCTGAGGCACCGCAAATTCATGATGACTTTAAAAGAAATATACTAAGAGTGACTACTAGAGAAAAAGGAAATTATGAAGAAGCAATAAAAGAACAAGGATTAATTAGAGTAGAAGGCTGGTATTCAACTCCTATAGTACAACACTGCCATATAGAAAATCATATTTGTACTGCAAGAACAGAAAATGGTAAAATTGTAATTAGTTCATCAACTCAAATTCCGCATATTGTAAGAAGGATAGTTGGGCAGGCACTAGGAATGGATTGGGGCAAAATTAGAGTAATTAAGCCATTTATAGGCGGAGGTTTTGGTAATAAACAAGATGCATTATATGAACCGCTATGTGCATTTTTAACTTTGCAAGTAGGTGGCAGACCAGTAACAATTAACGTATCAAGAGAAGAAACTTTTGTATCAAACAGGGTAAGACATCCGTTTAATGTACATTTGATTTCTCATCTACGTGCTGATGGTACATTAGTTGCAAGAAAAGTAGCGATTTATTCTAACCAAGGTGCATACGCATCACATGGTCATTCTATCGCAGCAAAAGGAATGGGTGCATTAGCACAGCTTTACCCATGCGAGCATTTTTCAGCAGAAGCATATACAGTATTTACAAATACTCCAGTAGCAGGAGCTATGAGAGGGTATGGTATACCACAAACTATGTTTGCAGAAGAGAGCCATATTGAAGATATTATCAAAAAGTTAGGTGAGAATTCATTAAATTGGAGAAGAAATCACATTATGCCAGTAGGCTTTGAAGATACATTCTCAAAAAATGTTCATCACTATGATTCATTCAACCAATGCTTTGATAAAGCAAACGCATATTTAGATTATGAGAAAAAAGTGGAGCTGTATAAAAATCAAACAGGTGAGAAAAGACGTGGAGTTGGTATGGCAGCATTTTGGTATAACACTGCTGTATGGCCAATTGCTCTTGAAACTTCAAGCTGTCGTATGATTTTAAATCAAGATGGATCTTTACAAGTGCAATTGGGAGAAACGGAAATTGGGCAAGGTGCGGATACTGCATTTACACAGATGGTAGCACATGCTGTTGGGGTTACAATAGATAAAGTTTATGTAATCTCAAACCAAGATACAGATGTTACCCCGTATAGCTCAGGTTCATATGCATCAAGGCAAACGTATGTAGCCGGCTTTTCTATAACAAAAACTGCTCAGGAGTTACGCAAAAAGATATTAGATGTAGGTTATAGATATACTAGAGTTTCAGTAGATTTATTAGATATTGTAGATAATAATCTAGTTCGCATTACGGATAATAAAGTAGTTATGACACTTGCAGATTTAGCAAATGCATCTCTTTATGACACAGACTTTAGTCAGCATATTAGTGCGGAGCAAACGGCACAAGCAAAATCTAATGCATATTCATTTGGGTGTTGTTTTGTAGAAGTAGAAGTGGATATTCCATTATGTAAAGTAGAACTTATAGATATTATTAATGTTCATGACTGTGGAACGTTAATTAATCCTGCATTAGCAGAAGCACAAGTGCATGGTGGAATGAGCATGGGTATAGGCTTTGCCCTTAGCGAAAATTTATTGATAGACCAAAAGACAGGAAAAGTTTTAAATGATAATTTACTTGATTATAAGTTAGCTACATTTATGGATCATCCAGATTTGGAGGCACAATTTGTACAAAATGCAGAGCCTACTAGTCCTTATGGAACAAAAGGCTTAGGAGAACCACCAACGTGTCCGGTTGCACCGGCGATACGTAATGCAGTGTTGCATGCTACTGGAATTGCAATAAATGATTTGCCACTGAACCCACACAAGCTGTTTGAGGCATTTAAAGAAGGAGGGCTGATATAATATGTATGATATTGGTAATCTATATGAAGCCACAAGTATAAAAAATGCTATCGATCTACTATGCGAGCATCCGAAAGCACATATTATCGCAGGTGGTAGTGACGTTTTAGTACAAATGAGAGAAGGTAAATTAGCAGGTGTTGACCTTGTAAGTATTTATAAGCTAGATGAGATGCGAGGTATTACTATAACTGATGATAAAAGTATTCGCATAGGTTCCTTAACTAGTTTTTCTCACATTACTCACAATAAGATAATTGAAGAAAACCTATATGTATTAGGCGAAGCTGTTGACCAAGTTGGAGGACCGCAAGTAAGAAATATAGGTACTATAGGAGGCAACACATGTAATGGAGTTACGTCTGCTGACTCTGCCTCTACGCTATTTGCACTAGATGCCATGATAGAAATTACTGGTAAAAACGGTGTAAGAACTATACCTATATCAGAGTTTTATATCAGTGCAGGTAAGGTGGCATTAGAAGTGGGAGATGTTCAAACTGCAATTATTATCCCTCATAAATCATATGATGGATACAGTGGATATTACCTAAAATATGCAATGCGTAATGCGATGGATATCTCGACTTTAGGTTGTTCTGTAAATGTTAAATTATCTGCGGATAAAACTATCATAGAAGATGCTCGTATAGCATTTGGAGTAGCAGGGCCTATTCCGCTACGTGCAAAAACAGCCGAAAAGAGAGTAAAATCAGCACCTATAAATGAGCAAACTTTTGATACGTTCGCTGAGTCAATACTAGAAGACATCAACCCTCGAGATAGCTGGAGAGCGACTAAAGCATTTAGATGTCATATAGGAAAAAGCATTGCTAAACGAGCGTTAGAAAAGGCAATCCAAAGAGCGGGGGTGGAGACTCATGTTTAAAGAAATCACTTGTAGTATCAATGGAAAAGAATGCACAAAAGTTATAGACGTTAGAGCTTCCCTAACGGATATGCTACGAAATCAATATCATTTAACTAGCGTAAAAAAAGGTTGTGAGGTAGGAGAGTGTGGTGCTTGTACAGTGCTTATAGACGGTGAGGCGTACAATTCATGCATATACCTTGCTGTGTGGGCAGAAGGAAAATCTATTTGGACACTAGAAGGATTGATGAGTCCAGACGGTGAACTGAGTGATATTCAACAAGCGTTTATAGATGAAGCTGCTATACAATGTGGATTTTGTACCCCAGGTTTTGTTATGACTACAGTAGAAATTCTAAATCAGAAAAAATTGTATACACGAGATGAACTAAGAAAGCTGTTATCAGGCCACCTTTGCCGTTGTACGGGATACCAAAATGTTTTAAATGCAGTTGAAAAAGTTATGAAAGACCGATTAAATCAGTAACAAAATTATAGTCTATAACTAAAATTAATAGTTGTAGACTATTTTTGCATAGACAATTGCGGTGTTAAGTTTTTGATATCGGTTAATACTAAAACTTAAAAGATGAAGAGGTTATATATTGTGAAAAAAAATGACATAATATTAATAGGCACTATCTCAATAATTGCTATGATATTTTATATATTTGTATTTTCGAAAGAAGCAGATATAGTTAAGATAAGCATTGACGGGATAGAATACGGCACATATTCTTTAGATAAGGATCAAATAATAAATATTAACAATAGCAATACGTTACAAATAATAGATAATACGGCGACTATGATAGAGGCGGATTGCCCGGACCAATTATGCATACACCAAGCGTCTATAAGCAAAAACCGGCAAAATATTATCTGTTTGCCAAACAAAGTTATAGCAGAGGTAATAAGTGTTGATGAAACAGAATTTGATGTATTGGTGTATTAGGAGAAAATAATGAGCACAAGCAAAATAACATATTTAGGAGTAATGGTAACCATTGCACTGATATTTAGCTATATAGAATTTTTAATACCTATAAAATTTCCCGTTCCTGGTATAAAGCTGGGTCTTGCAAATGTAGTTATTTTAGTAATATTATATAAGATGGGGTGGAAAGCAGCGTTTTGGGTCTCCACCATTCGAGTGGTTATATCGGGATTTTTATTTGGTAATCCAATGATGATTTTATTTAGTTTAGTAGGATGTACATTAAGTCTTTTTTCTATGACGCTAATATATAAAAAAGACTCCTTTAGCATTATGGGAGTGAGCATGTTAGGAGCGGTTATGCATAATTTAGGGCAAGTTTTGGTGGCCATGATTGTAATGGAAAGTTTTAGTGTAATATACTATTTTATAAGTTTATTAATAGCAGCGTTGTTTACTGGTTTTGTTATAGGGATAATTGCACAGCGACTGTTAGCGATTAATGTAAATTAAAATTAATATATTATTGTCATAAATAGCTAATACATGTTATAATAATTAAATATAATCATATATTTGATACAGTTTATACTTAAAATAATTTTAAAGGAGAGATAATATGAAAGATATTTTGATATCTATATTAGCAATAATTACTTTTGGAGCTAATATATTTGCAATCTCTGCAGAAGCACCTATAATTACAAGTGCAGAAGTAAGCGAAGAGATAGATCAAGCAGTAGAAGATATTCATATATCAGACGATATGCTAGAGATTGATTTACTATATGATAAAATGCTTTATGAACTTGATGAGGAGGAGATACAGTGATATTTTATGATTCGACATATATTTTAATTATATTAGGTGCTATAATAACTTTAGCTGCACAAGCTAAATTAACATCTACATTTTCAAAATATTCTACCATAAGAAATGCGAGAGGTCTTACAGGAAAAGAAGTGGCAGAACAAATTTTAAGGTCTCAAGGCTTGTATGACGTTACAGTAAGATATGTTCCTGGGAATTTATCAGACCATTATGACCCTAGTAGCAAAACAGTAAATTTATCAGATGCCACATATAACAAAACATCAATAGCCGCAGTAGGAGTTGCCGCACATGAATGTGGACACGCATTACAACATGATGAAAATTATGTACCACTGCAAATGAGAACACTTATAGTACCAGTTGCAAGATTTGGCAGTATGGCAGCAGTACCATTGATTATACTAGGAATGTTTTTATCAGGGACAACGTCACAATTAATCATTCAACTAGGCATTATCGCATTTTTGGGTGCGGTTATTTTTCAAGTTGTGACATTGCCTGTTGAGTATAATGCATCAAATAGAGCAGTAGATATTTTAGAAAGCTCAGGCATATTATCTTCTAGCGAAATACCTGCTACAAAAACTGTATTAAATGCAGCTGCTCTAACTTATGTAGCAGCAGTTGCAGCATCACTATTGCAACTGCTTAGATTAGTTTTAATAACAAGTAATAGAAATGAATAGAGATACTTTAATTATCACTTAGAGTATCTATTTCAGTAGCTTCGACAACATTTTTACGTAAGAAAGCAAACTTTGTTTCCCCACAAATAATAGATATAAAAATTAGAGTAAATCCAATTATCATAGTTAATGTTAACTTGTCATATCCTAATAGCATTGATAGTATAACTGCAAAAGGAGCTTCAAGCGAAATTAAAATACTGGCATTGGTAGGCGGAGTATAGCGTTGCCCATAGTTTTGGCATAAAAAAGCTACAATGGAACAAATAACTATGAGATAAGCTATTTCAGGAGCTGCAACTTGTAGGTTTGCCAATATTTCAGGAGTTGGTGGCTGCGTAATAAATACTGCAATCCATGCACATATGGCAAAAAACATAAATTGTAATATGGTCATGGCAAATAAATCACGGTCCTTAACAAATTTACCAACAGCTACAATAGTTACGGCAAAACAGCAACCGCCTATTAGAGTTAATATATCTCCTATATTAAGACTAAAACCATCACCGCTAAGAGTGATAAAACCTATTCCTGATAGACATAATACACTGGCTACTAAGTTGTATATATCAGGTCTTTTTTTGTCTACTGCCCAATAGAGTAAGGGTACTACAACGCAATAAACTACAACTAGAAAAGCATTTTTACTAGGAGTAGTATAATTCAAACCGCTTACCTGAAAAGCATACGTAAGAAATAGTGAAATGCCTATAACTGCACTACGACTTATATAATCTTTAGTAATTGATTTTAATCTTTTGTGAAAAATAATTGCAAGTATTATACCAGCACCTGTAAAACGTATAGCAAGAACCCAAAACGTAGGTATTGCATCTAAGACTCCTTTTGTAACAACAAATGCACTACCAAAGCAAAAAGCGGCTAAGGCAATCATAAAAGGAGCGATTTTTTTTACATCTATGTTCATTTTTGTTTCCCCCTTAATATATCTTAATATATAAAGTGGTAATCACCTATTGAAGGCAATTACCACAATATTTTCTATTCAGTCAAAAGTTTACGCATAAGTGGGCTAATTGGCTGGCTGCATCTGTTTGTTGAATCATATCCAACATATACGCTTTGAGCATCAAATAATAGTTCGTTTTCACCGGCTCTATAAATCTCAAAAATCAGTGTAAAACTTCTAGTGCCTATTTCTTTAAGCCGAACACCAACATCTAATAAATCATCATATACTGCACTAGAAGAATAGGTGGCGGTATACTTTCGATGACAAATCTCTGATTCGCCTTCTGCTAAATATTTATAGGGATGGCCTTTAGCACGAAAATATTCTTCAAATGCTACATCAGTATAAATAGAATAATTACCATTATATACTATGCCTTGCTGGTCAACTTCTCCGAAGCGTACACGTATTTGATGAAAAAAATCAAAGTCATTTCGCATTTTTTTTAACACCTCTTTTAAGTAAAGTTTCATATCGTTTAAGAGCCGCATCTTTTGAATTGGCGTTTCTCTTCCTTATTTTATGGAATAGTGCGTCGAATATACATATATCAACGCAATACCCACAGTTTACACATCGTTGGTATGCCTCTTTAGTGGGCTGAGGAAATCCGTCTGGTTTATTCTCTAATAAGCCCATAGGACAAAATACGATGCATCGACCGCATTTAGCACATTTATCTTCTTCAATATGAATAAGACTCACTTAGCATCACCCTTCTTGGTGTACAGCACCACAGTTTATTAATTCATCAATTCTTTCCTTACTATATCCTAATTCTTCTAATACTTCTACTGTTTTAACACCAGGCTTTTGGGCAGCATGTGCCTGATGATTTATAGGCGTTTTACTAAAGTGGATAGGAGTGCTAGTAGCCATATAATCCCCAACTCCTGGTTGGTCTTTAATAATTGATATAAGCTCTAATTCCTTAGCTTCGTCGCTATGGATAAATTCTGCTAGAGTTTGTACAGCAGACGCTGGAACTCCTGCTTCTATTAAAGTTTTTTCTACTTCGTATCTACCCATAGCCTTAGTTGCAACTTCGATTTCTGTTCTTAATACATCTCTATTTATATTACGCAGTTCGTTTGTGGCAAAACGTTCATCGTGAAGCAGAGCATCAAGTTTTAGAGCATCACAAAGTGCTTGCCATTCTTCTTCAGTAGTGGTTGCAATTACAACATTGCCATCATTTGTTGTATACTCACCATTTGGTGAAAACCAAGGGTCAGAGTTACCTGTTCTTGGAGTAAATTCTCCTGTTTGAGCATAGTCTAATAATGCATCATCACCCATATAAAATGCAATATCTAACATAGCAAGGTCTATACGAGTACCCTCACCTGTTTGTTGTTTATGATATAATGCCATAGATAATGCACGTAAAAGATTAAGTCCAGACCAAGTGTCACAGAAGGAAAATCCTGGTTTTATAGGAGCAAATCCTTCAACGCCACTTTGAGATACAAGTCCGCTACGAGCAGCTGCGATAATATCCATACAAGGTAAGTGAGAAAGAGGTCCATAAGTTCCAAAACCAGCTATAGAACCATAGATAAGAGATGGATTTACTTTAATCATTTCATCATATCCGATCCCTAGTTTTTCAAGAGTCCCTGATTTATAATTTTCTATTACAATATCAACTTCTGCAACAAGATCCATAGCTACTTTTTTACCTTCAGGCGAACCTAAATCTATTGCTATACCTTTTTTGCCTCTGTTATATTGGCAAAAATAAAGACTAACACCGTTTACATATGGACCAAATCCACGAGAGATATCCCCGTCGCCTGGTCGTTCAATTTTAATAACTTCAGCACCTAAATCTGCTAGTAACATTCCGCAAAATGGAGCGGCTAATACTTGAGAGAAATCTAGCACTTTAATGCCTTCTAATGGTCTTTTTTTCATAGATTTTGTATGCATGGCAATTCGCCATGCTCTCCCTTCTTTATAATATATAATTAAATCACGCCATCTGCACGTAGCTTAGCTAATTTAGCATCATCTACATCTATTAAGCCGAAAATTTCTGCGTTATTTGCACCAAGCTCTGGAGCCTTAACAAAGTCAGGTTCGGTTCCACCAACAAATTTAACAGGTCTATTAGACATCTTAAGTCCATCAACTTCAACTATCATATTTCTTACATGAAGTTGTTCTTCTGATAAAGCTTCTTTTATTGTACTACACATAGTTCCTGGAATTAATACTGAATCACATTTTTCAGCCAGTTCTTGCATAGTGTAGTCTTGAAAGAATTCTTCTATTTTATCTCTAAGGTCACCAAAGTAATGCAGCCCTCTCACGTCGTTAGTACAATACTTTTCATCACTTGACCAGTCTTCTTTGCCTAATACTTTACAAAGTTTTATCCATTGGAAATCAGATCCAATTCCTAGTGCAACATAACCGTTTTTACACTTAATAATGTCATATGGATTAACAAGTGGATGAGCGTTTCCGGTACGCATTGGGTCTTCATCAGTTACACCATAAGTAATAACTTTATCTTCAGTAATAGTAGCAAGAGAACCACAAAGAGTTACTTCGACTAGTTGACCTTCGCCACTTTGTTTTGCAAGACAAATTGCAAGAATTACGCCTGAAGTTAAAAATCCTGCACTATATCTTGATGCAATAGGAAAGCCAATACGAGTAGGCTCTTCTTCAGGGAAACCTGTTACATGCATAGCACCTGTTTTTGCTTGAGCAATGATTTCAGATTGAGGTATATTTACTGCATTTCCTGTAGAACCTAGTGCAGAAATTCGTCCATATACGATAGCAGGGTTGATTTTTTCCATATCTTCGTAGCCTAGCCCTAGCTTTTCTAGAGTGCCAGCAGGGAAATTTTCTAATACAGCATCTGATTTTGCCACTAATTCTTTAAATAATTTTTGTCCTTCAATATTATAAATATCAAGCGTAATACTCTTTTTGCCTCTATCTCTAAATTGGTGGTGTCTACTTTTTTCACCTTTAAATGAGCTAAATTTACGAAGGGCATCTCCGCCATTTGGTGTTTCAATTTTAATAACTTCTGCCCCGTGGTCTGCAAATTCCATGCCACAATATCCAGATAGAGTAGTTAAATCTAAAATTCTTAATCCTGTTAAGGGTAACATAAAAAGCCTCCTTTAGTTATTTTTTTGAGCAAGTTCTGCTGCTATTTCTTTTTCTTGTAATTCAATATTAGCTTTGTGAACTCCATTACGTGAATCTTGTGCTAACCATTTGAAAAGACCAATCTGCATTCCAGTTACGATAACAACAAATGGAATAGAGATAATAATGGAGATATACTTAATGGCATCAAAACTAGTGCCTGTTAAAATAATTGACATTGGAATAACTGCTAAAAGTACACACCAAACCATACGAACTGCCATTTTTGGTGTACCTTCTTTTGTTACTGTTTCTGCAAGTGCTAAAGATGCAGAGTCAAGAGATGGTGCAAGGAATCCTACAATAAGTATTAATATAATAAATGGCATAAATGCACCCAGTGGCAATGTTGCTAAAATATCAAAAATAACTGATTCGCCAGCACCTCCATTTACAAGGCCAACAACGTCAATTTGTCCGTTTAAGAAGGTACTAATTGAGAAACTACCATTAATTCCGAAGAATATCCAGCTGCCTGCTGAAATACCAAATAAAGTAGCCAGAGCAACTTCTTTAATTGTTCTACCTTTAGATACTTTTGCAATAAAGATACCCATCATAGCAACATAGTTTAAGTAGAATGCTTGGAAGTATATCGTCCAGCCTTCTGCAAATCCTGTGTTTTCAACAGGGTCTGTAAATAATGTCATACGTACAGTATTATCAATCATATGCCCTAGAGAACTTACAATATTTTTAAGTATAAAAGTTGTAGGACCAGCTAATAAGATAAAGAGTAAAACACAAATTGAAATGACAGTAGTTATATCTGTAAGAACTTTCATACCTTTTTTAGTTCCTAGATAAGATGTAAATGCATAAACACATGCAATAAATACAATAATTCCAACTTGGACAATTGCCGTTTGTGGAATGCCCAATGATCTTTCTAGTGCTCCTGCAGCTAATGGAACACCAAGCCCTAGAGATGAACTAAGCCCCCCTAGAATACCAAAGATAACTGCAAAGTCAATAACTTTACCGATTGCAGATTTACCTTTAACTTTATCTCCCATCATAGCACTGCAAACAGCACTAGTTTGGAAAGACTTTACTTTCTTTACATAAACTCCATATGCAATAGATACCCCAACAGCAGTATACATAGCTTGGTTTACAATCCCCCAGTGATAGAACTGATAACTAAGGGAATTTTCAAGTGCAAGCACACTGTAAGGTTCCATGCCAAGCCCTGGAGACGCATAGTAATAAGCCCACTCAGTAAATGACCAGTAAAGTGCAGAAGAAGCAAGAGAAGCCAATAGCATCATGGAAACATAACTTGGTGTGCTATATTCAGGTTTACAATCTCCTAGTCGTACTTTGCCATACTTACCAAACGCTAGATATAGAGCAGCGATAAATGTACCAAATGTAAACAACTGGAAGAATGGACCTAATGTAGACATAGAACTCCAAAAGAAACTTGATATAACAGAAATAGTACCTTCTGCATTAGTCATCATAAGAATGATAAATGCAATTAGTATAACAATACTAGTGATCATAAGACCTACTTCAACATTGCTAGTATCACGATTTTTATTCGACATAAGATTTTCCTCCTAACATTTTAGTTGGTATGTTTAATTTAACAGATTATTTTAATAATAAGGATTTGCTAAATTAACAGTTCCTTTAACTAAGTAGTAATTATAAAATACGATGATATTTATGCTATGTAAGAGCAAGTTCTTTCAGATAAATTGCTACTTAGTAATAAACCGTGGGAGATTAGGCCCACGGTTATGTTTTTTACCAACCTGTATAAAGTTCAGTTCCACGCTTTTTAATTTGTCCACCGATGATAACACGTTGTATTTCAGAAGTACCTTCCCAAATACGGTCAACACGTGTATCTCTAGCTAAACGCTCAACTGGGTTTTCTCTCATGTATCCACGTCCGCCTAAGATTTGTACACCTTTATCAGCAACACGTCCTACCATTTCAGAACACCATAATTTCATAGCAGCAGCTTTTGCATGTCTTACTTTACGATCTGCGTCAGGGTCAGAAATTTCCCAACAATAACGATATAACATACTCTTAGCAGCTAAGATATCCATAGCCATATCAGCAATCATAAATTCAATAGCTTGGAATTCGATAATTGGTTTACCAAATTGAACACGATTATTTGCAAATTCGTTTGCAACTTCAAGAATACGAGTAGCTCCACCAACGCAACGAGCAGCTATTCCTAGTCTAGCTTCAACGAACCAGTCTTTAGTCATGTTAAATCCATCTCCAATTTCGCCTAGCATTTTATCATCGCCAACGATAACGTCTTCAAATATGAATTCTGGATGTTTAAATGCAAAGTGGTGAGTATATAGAGGTGTACGCTTAACGCTTACGCCTGGTGCATTCTTTTCTACAAAGAATACGGCAGCTTTATTAACATCACCATCAACATGAGCATGTACTAAGATAAAGTCAGCAACATCACCAACTGTTACATACCATTTTTCACCATTGATTTTCCAACCACCATCAACTTTAACAGCTGTTGTTAAGCATTGAGTAGGGTCAGAACCTGCATCTGCTTCAGTGATTGCATATGCATCACGACGCTTGTTTTGACAAGCTGGGTACAGATATTCGTCAATTTGAGCTTGAGTACCAAAACGCATCGGGAAAGATGGTTGAGGAACAGCATCCCAGATAGCTCCTGTAGATTGGCCTAATTGCTCACTAACTAACATTTGCTCAAATAATGTCATTCCTTGTCCGCCGTGCTCTTTTTTATGGTTAGTTGCATTAAATTCCCAATCTAAAACTTTTTGATTGATAATTGCATGCGTTTCAGGTGAAATTCCGTCATTTTCTTCACATTCCATTTCATAAGGGAATAATACTTCTTGTGTAAATCTCTTTGCTTTGTCTTGTAACTCTAAATGTTCTTTGCTTAAACTAAAATCCATAATTTGTATGCTCCTTTTATTTTCAAATTTGCGAAAAAATAATATAAATAATTAATAAACATCATACAATAATATTTATTTGGATTACTACGCTTACCCCCTCGCCCTAATAGATAATATAACATGTTCCTGATTAAATTGCAATAACTAAAACGCTAAAATGTTAGAAAAAAGTATATAAATTTTAAACAAAAAGTTTGGCTATTATGTATATTGACAGTTGAAAAATAAACTAAGTAGTATTATATGTGAAAAAATGATAAAAAAAACGTGCATAAACAGCTATTGTTTACGCACGTTTTAAATTAATAATCCATTCCATTAGCCATAGAAAGCATAGGATTAGTCTCAGGCAATTCCACTACTAAACTTTCCGTTGTAAGCACTGTAGATGCTATAGATACAGCATTTTCAAGGGCAAATCGACTTACTTTAGTTGGGTCAATAATACCTTGTTCAATCATATTACAATAGATTTCACAAGAAGCATCAAAACCGAAGTTGGTTACATCAGAGTTAATAACTTTGTTAAAAACTATACTAGGTTCAATGCCGGCATTTGCTGAAATTTGTTTAAGTGGAGCTTCTAGCCCTTTAATAATAACTTGAACACCGGTTTTTTCATCTCCTGAAGTTGTTTCTAATAATTTCTTAACAAAAGGAATGGCATTTACATAAGCAGTTCCACCACCAGCAACAATTCCTTCTTCTAATGCTGCACGAGTAGAATGGAGTGCATCTTCAATACGCAACTTTTGTTCCTTCATTTCTATTTCTGTAGCAGCACCCACTTTGATAACAGCAATGCCGCCTACGAACTTAGCCAATCGTCTTTCTAATTCAGATATGTCAAATTCTCTTTTTGCTTGTGTTAGTTTATATTTAATTTCCTTAATACGTTCATCAATCTCAACCGTATCTCCTAGACCTTCACATATTATAGTACTGTCTTTTGAGATAATAACTTGATTAGCTCTACCTAAATCTGCTAATGTTGCCTCGGTTATATCTAGCCCTGTATTTTCTGATATAATTGTCCCACCAGTAACTATAGCTATATCTTCTAAAATATTTTGGCGATGTTCGCCAGCTCCTGGAGCTTTGACAACGACACAAGAGAATGTCCCACGCATTTTATTAATTAATAGAGTTTTTACAGTTTCAGCATCCATATCATCTGCTATAATAACAAGTTGCTTACCAGTTTCTACTACTTGTTCTGCAATAGGAAGAATTTCTTGGATACTTGATATTTTTTTATCGGTAATTAGTATATATGCTTTATCTAGAACTGCTTCCATCTTTTTGGTGTCAGTTACCATATGAGATGAGATGTAACCACGGTCAAACTGCATCCCTTCAACTATTGTAGAATAAGTTTCCATAGTTTTTGATTCATCAACAGTAATAACTCCGTCTGTTGAAACTTTTTCTATTGTATCGGCTATTAACGTCCCAATTTCATACGAACCTGATGAAATGGCACCTACCCTTTGAATATCATCTTTGCTTTTAACAAGTTGAGATTGTTCTTTAATACTTTCTAATGCAACTTTAAGAGCCGCCTGCATGCCTTTTCTCATAATAATAGGATTAGCACCTGCAGTAATATTTTTAATCCCTTCTTTAATAAAAGCTTGGGTTAAAATTGTTGCTGTAGTTGTTCCATCTCCTACCGTAGTATTTGTTTGAGTTGCTACCTCGCTAATAAGTGCTGCTCCCATCTTTTCAAACTCGTCTGATAGTTCAATTTCTTTTGCAATAGTTGCCCCATCATTTGTAATAATAGGTGTATTCATTGCTGTAGTTAATACAACATTACGTCCCTTAGGTCCTAGCGTAATTTTTACTGCATCTGCTAGTTGATTAATTCCTCGTTCAAGAGCACATATTGCATCTTTTCCATATAAAACATCTCTTGCTGCCATTTTGGTTCTCCTTAACAAATATTTTTGGTACAATGTTATTTTTTATAACCCGTTAGGTGTGGATTAGTCTTTTTCTCATGTTCTAAGGTAGAAGGTTCTTCGTGACCTGGAAAGACTTGATAATCTTTTGGAAGCTTAGCAAGCCTTTTTAGAGATTCTTTCATCTTATAACTATCTCCGCCTTCAAAATCAACTCTGCCTATAGTGCCTTTAAATAATGTGTCACCTGTAAATAATAGATTTTCAATTTCTAATATAACTGAGCCTTCTGAATGTCCAGGGGTGTGCAAAACTTTTACTTTAAAAGTTTTAGCGTCTACAATATCTCCTTCGCTATAATGAGTAACATCTCCAAAAGAAGAAACAGTTGGGTATTGTTTGCCCATAAAAATTTCGTGCATCTTATCGGAGCAGTCTAGTTCGTTACAATAAACAGGAATATCTCCCCAATGATTTCTTATGTCAGGTACGGCTAATATGTGGTCAAAGTGACTGTGTGTAAGCAGTATAGCTACAGGTTTTAGTTGTAGCTTTTCGATGGTAGAATTAATTTTATTCCCGTTATCTGCAGGGTCAATAATTACGCAGTTACCATCTTTGCCAACGATATAACAATTAGTGTCAAATATACCGAGTATAAGTGTTTTAACAATCATGTAATATGTTCCTTTCGTGAAATAATAATTTATTCTAGGATGTGGAGTAAAAAAAGTCAAGGTGCACAAAAGTAAGTAAAGTAAAATTATAGAAATATATTTTAGAACAAGTATAAATATTGGTACGTGTGTCCTAATTTGGTACTAAATTATTGACAAGTCTCACCAGTCATTATATAATAAATTAAAGTACATACTACATAGGATTGTCATAATAATCCATAAAATTACACTCAAATTTAACTATATTGTCTCTGATTATGTCAATTTTTAGAAAAGTACTATTATATTATTAAATTACAGGAAGGCAAAAAATTTGAAAGGAATGATGAGAAAATGGGAAAGAAACAAAGTTTATCTAGAAAAATAGTAACTAGAATTGCTGCTCTTGTTACGGGTTGTTTACTGATTTTAATTTTGGTATCAGTAACGCAAGTAACAAAGACAGTCGGAGATAATATAAGCGGAGAGCTTATGAATCTTGCAGAGCAAAATGCAACTTTAATAGGGACAATCATGGATTCAGGGTTTTATATAGCAGAGGACATGAAAGATTATATGCTAGAAGTTTATGAGAAAAATACAAGCTTGCAAAATAGGGAACATAAAAGTGAGGTTTATTCTAGTCTAGATCTTTCGATAACTCATTTTTTAGCTGAAAATTACTTTATTATGTCTGCAAGCGGTGCCATAAGCAATGAAAAAACAGACATTGCAGAAGTGGGAATTTACTTTGAGCCTAATGCATTTGATACTGGCATATCAACCTATGGATTTCATATGAATGAATCTCAAGCAACTAGCAATAGTGTAACACCTATGACATCTTATAGTCAATATAGTAACGAAGAGTATTATACGAGTGCACTAAATTCAGGTAATGTAGAGGTTTCATTACCAGAACTTCAACCAGATGGCAGATGGATGGCTTACATATCACAACCAGTAATTTATAACGGTGAAACTAAGGGAGTATTTGTGGCACGTGTTGTAACTTCTAATTTTAGCAGATTAAAATCAGAAGATAGCAGATATGATTCTCTTAATGTATCAGTTATGAACCAAAATTATATTACTATTTATGATAGTGAAGAAGATACTTTTATGTTAGGTTCACCTCTTACAGCTTATCAAGAGAAAAGTGCACAAGCATTTCAAGCAGAAGTTTCAAAAGGAAATCAGTTTAGCATAGAAACTACAAGAGTTCTAGATAATGTAGTTCATATGCGTTATCTTTATCCAATTGAGGTGGGAGATGAAGTTTGGTGGTCACAACTTAGGATGACAAAATCTGATTATCAAAGTTCAACAATGTTAATAGCCATCGCATTAATAGCAATGTCTGCCATGGCTATAGTAGTTTTAGTAATTGGAGCTGGAATAATTATTTCTAAAATGTTACACCCTATTACTAATATTGTAACTGCTACTGAAAGTATCAAAAATGGACAGTTAAATATTTCTCTAGATACATCTTCAAGAGATGAGATAGGTATTTTGGCTAATAATTTTATCGCCATGTCGTCTAACTTAAAAGGAATTATTCAAGAAACACAATCAACCCTTACAGAAATGTCGCAAGGAGATTTTAGTTTATCTAAAGGAATAAATGCAACTTATCCAGGAGATTTTGCACCTATTAAAGTTGCACTAGAAGAAATTTGTAAAACTCTAAGTTCAACACTTGCACAAATTAATGTATCGGCTGAGCTTGTTACAGATGGTTCGGAAAATATTGCAAAAGGTGCAGTTGAACTTGCTGAGGGTGCAACAGACCAAGCGAATATAGTTGATAAATTTATTACAACAACAGAAGACATTGGCAATGGTATTAATGGGACATTAGAACAAGTTGAATCAACTAGCCAATTATCACGAGAAGCGAAAGATAAAGCTAGTCAAGGTACAGATGCTATGAATAAGATGCTTAGTTCTATGGAAGATATCCATAAGTCTAGCTTAGTTATTGCAGAAGTATTAAAAACTGTTGATTCGATTGCAACTCAAACAAATTTACTTGCATTAAACGCTGCTATAGAATCTGCAAGAGCAGGCGAGGCCGGAAAAGGATTTGCGGTTGTTGCAAATGAAATACGTGATTTGGCAAATAGAAGTTCACAAACTGTTAAAGAAATTGAGGAAATTATTAAGGAAAGTTTATCTCATATTGCAGAAGGGCAAAACATGGCAAATGCAACGGAGCAAAGCTTACAAGAAATAGTTCAAACGGTTGACAAAACAGCAGACTTCTTTGAGGAATTGGTTGTAAATACACAAGCTCAAAAAGAAAGTCTTACTGATTTATTAGAGGGCACTCAACAAATTTCTTCTGTTGCACAAACTACTGCTGCTACTTCTGAAGAAAGTGCATCAATTAGTCAGGAACTTGCAAAACAAGCTGAAAATCTTAATACTTTATTAAAATACTTTAAATTTAAC
>MDJN01000135.1 GCA_001995005.1 Candidatus Parepulonipiscium sp. PG-Nun2H_MBin03
TATGAGAGTTTTGAGAAAAGTGAGTATGTTGAAAAAGATATACCTATATTTAATGAGGATAAAGCTCTGATTGGATTTATAAGACTAGGTTATTTTCCAAATTTTTTGTTATCACCTGATGATTTATTATATCAAGACCAGATGAATAATAGCATATTAATTATGGCGTTAATCACAATAAATATTTCAATAATAATAGCGATATATGTAACAAAAATTATCTCCATCCCAATATATGAAATAAGTCAAACAGCAGTTGGTTTAACAAAAGGTAAATATAATATAAGATACAGGCGTGCGAGTAAGATAAAAGAAATTGAACTATTAAGAAATAGTATAAATAATTTAGCTAACCGGTTAGAAGAAGAGGACGTATTACGCAAACAGCTTATTTCTGATGTGTCTCATGAGATTCGCACTCCACTTCAAGTGTTGCAAAGTAATCTAGAAGCTATGATAGACGGAATATACCCAATAGATAATGAACAAATGGATATATTGCACCGAGAAGTAGTGAGATTTAGCAAATTACTTAATAATTTAGATAAATTAAAAGGAGTGGAAGAACATAAAGAAATAAATATAGTTACTGTAAATTTAAATGAGCAACTAGAAGCGGTATATAAAAACTTTAAAGTATTTTCATATGAAAAAGGCATACACTATAGTCTAAACGTTGATAAATCAAGTAATGTTATGGTTAACATAGACATAGACTCATTTAAACAAGTCATTACAAATATATTATCCAATGCATTTAAGTTTACGGAACAAGGTGATATAACGGTTTCTACAGAAGTGAAAAATAAAAAGGTGAGTATAATAATAGCAGATACGGGTATTGGCATAAACAAACAAGATATAGATTATATTTTTGACCGTATGTATAGGGGTGATAAGAGCCGTGAACGATATGAAGGTAGCGGGATAGGACTTAGTATCGTGAAAAATTTATTGGTAACTTTAGATGCTGAGCTTGACGTAAAAAGTAAAGAGGGAATGGGTACTAGCATGATAGTTACGTTACCTATAATAAAACAACCTAGACAAAAAAATAATAGAAAATAGAAAAGTTAGTGTGGTTAGTATATGGATATAAGTGATTTATCCAAAAACTATTGAAATTTTAATTTAATAGTGTTATGCTGTTGTCATAATTGGATAAAGAAAGGTGAATAAAAATGTTAATAGTACAAAAATTTGGTGGAAGTTCTGTAGCAAATGCAGAGCGAGTATTAAATGTTGCAAAGCGTATTGCTAAGACTTACCATCAAGGAAACCAAGTTGTGGTCGTTTTATCCGCCCAAGGAGATACGACAGATGATTTGATTGCTAAGGCAAAAGAGATTAGCAAAAATCCGTCTAAAAGAGAGATGGACATGCTTCTGACAACAGGAGAGCAACAATCGGTATCGCTTATGGCAATGGCTTTACTAGAGATGGGATTACCAGCAATATCTCTTAATGCATCTCAAGTTAAAATGCATACAACATCAGACTATAGCACAGCTAGAATAAAAAGAATTGATTCTAAAAGGATGAAAAGAGAACTTGATAGAAAAAATATTGTAATAGTAACAGGTTTTCAAGGTATAAATAGATATGATGATGTAACCACATTAGGTAGAGGAGGCTCAGATACTACAGCTGTAGCAATTGCAGCTGCATTAAACGCCGATAAATGTGAGATATATACAGATGTTGAAGGTGTGTATACAGCGGACCCACGTATTGTGCCTAATGCAAGAAAGATGGATGAGATAACATATAGCGAGATGTTAGAACTAGCTTCTTTAGGGGCGAAAGTATTGCATAATAGGTCAGTAGAACTTGCAAGCAAATATAATGTAGAGTTAGTAGTACGTTCAAGTTTAACAGAAGCGGAAGGAACAGTTGTTAAGGAGGTAATAAAAATGGAAGAAATGTTAGTTAGTGGTGTTGCAGGAGATGATAATGTAGCTAGAGTATCTTTATTAGGTGTGCCAGATAAGCCTGGTAAAGCATTTGATATCTTTAAAACTTTTGGCAAAAAAAATATTAATATAGATATAATAATTCAGTCAGTTGCAACAGATGGTAAGAGAAATATATCATTTAGTATAGACAAAGATTCTCTTAATGATGTAAAAGAAATAGTGGATCAAAACATTGCTAAATGGGGTGCAACGGGCGTTGAGTATGATGAGAATTTAGCTAAAGTATCTGTTGTGGGTGCAGGAATGGTATCAAATGCAGGCGTGGCATCAAAGGTATTTGAAGCTATGTATGATGCTAATATAAACATTAATATAATTTCAACTTCAGAAATTAAAATTTCTATTTTAATAGAGAAAGAAGATATGAGAAAAGCTATGCGAAAAATTCATGATAAATTTGATTTAGGGGCTTAAAAAGCTAGAAAAATTAGATTGACATGCAAAAGTATTTACAATAGTTGACAATATATGTATAATGTGGTAAATTAAAATTACTATAAGTAAGTCAGATAGTCGCAAGCACATATTGTGTTTGAGGAACGTCCGGGCTCCATAGAGCAAAGGTGCTGGATAACACCCAGTGGAGGCGACTCTAAGGAAAGTGCAACAGAAATAGACCACCTGTATATTGCAGGAAAGGATGGAAAGGCGAGGTAAGAGCTCACCGTGTTCTAGGTGACTAGAATAGCCATGTAAACCCCACCTGGAGCAAGACCACAACAAGACATAATTGCTGCTCGCAAGTCTTAGGGTAGGTTGCTAAAGTGTTTAGGTAACTAAAAACTTAGATAGATGACTATCAAATACAGAACCCGGCGTATAGATTTGGTTATAGAAAAATCCCACTTCGCTAAAGAAGTGGGTTATACATGAGGAAAATTTATGGCGACAAATAATATACTAGTATTAAATTCATATAATGAAATGGATATTTGGGTTATAAAACTATCATAACAAATCTATAAAAATGCATGAAACTCTGCGTTTTATATGAGATTTATTAATATAGAAAGCCCTGCGTATCATGTAAATGGTACGTACTCTACGTTAATTGCTTTTAACCCCTAAAGTCTTACAACCACAATAATGGAGAAATCACATTATGATGGTGCGAAAGCAGAAAAAATAGTAAGAATAGCCTATGTTGAAATAAAATCTAATTAGGATGTATGAGTGACACATATATTACGTTAGGCACTACGGGTAACTGTTTCTTATCCTAGCTTTGTTGGAAAAGAACTTAAATAATGGGTGTTTAGCAGCCACTTTCCTAAGTCTTTTAGATATGGAAAAGGTTCAACGACTATCTCCTTGAGGGAGAGTAAAGCCGCAAGCAAAAAAGCACCTCCTTTTTCAAGGAGGATAGCAAAAAGGGCGGAGGAAAAATGTAGCCCCTATTTGTATATCTCAACTGCTTTGGGTATCACAAGAATAGGGTGAAGATATAGTCTACGCTTATGTGAAAGCATAAGAGGTCTACTGGTAACAGAAAGACTGCTATGTAGTTGCGATACATAGTGAATGAGAAAAATATATACATTTGGTTAGAATATTATATATTTTTCGTATCGGAAACTGGAATTGAACATGGTTTTATTAGTACTATAAATAAATATGATGTACTAAATATAGAATTAGATATTATGTATCTTGATTTAAGAGAAGAAAGAGATGTTGAATATAAGGACTATATTATAGAAGAGCTTAATAAAAAAGATACAGATTACGAATTGGTTTTAGCAATAGATGATAAAGCTTTTGAGCTAATTAAAGAGCAATTTTCAGATCCTAATAGTAAATATTATATGCAAGATATTTTATTTACAGGAATTAGTACAGGGATAACTTTAACTACAGAAGAAAAAGAACATATAACAGGATATGTAGACATCTTTGGGGTAACATATTTTTTAGAAATGGTCCAAAATTTGCACCATGAGAGTATTTCTCGTAACATTACTATAATTATAAATGATACTTTGTATGCACAGCAGGTTAAAGATGATTTAATAAATAGAATATATCTTTTTGATGAAGCTACGTCTTTTACTATTGTACAAGATGTATATTACCAAAATATTTTAAATGATTTGCAATCCCAAGATAAAGATAGGATAATCTTTATACTAGGAGAGTACAAAGATAAATTAACTGATACTAAAGTATCTGCACCATTTATGATAGAGCAAATCAGATCGGTCATAGATGTTCCTATTTATGCAGAAGGAGAGGCATATATAGATTCAGGCGTTGTAGGTGTATATTATGATGATAGTTATAAAGTTGGAGAGCAGTTAGCTCATCTTGTATTAGATGTATTAGCAAGAAAAAATATAGGCAGCAGAATAATTCATCAAGAATCAGCTGAAGTATATC